>CAZUCG010000394.1:0-3418 GCA_964619145.1 uncultured Lentisphaeraceae bacterium
CACCATTCCCAGACATTACCGTGCATATCAAACAACCCCAGGGCATTAGGCATTCTGCTGCCGACCAGGTTCGGCCGGCGGTAGTTATTGCCCTCATAATCAGCCCAGTCCCGCAGTTTACTCGGGTCGTTGCCAAAACAATAAGCAGTGCTGGTGCCGGCCCGGCAAGCGTATTCCCACTCTTCTTCGCTGGGCAGACGATAGGCCCGCGGATCGAGTTCCTCTTGCAAACACAGTTTCTGCACAAATTCCTGACAATCATACCAGCTCACTTCTTCGACTGGGTTATTGTCAGCGCGAAAATGCGATGGGTTGTTCTCAGCGCCCATTATCACTTTCCATTGGCCCTGAGTCACCTCATACATCCCTAAATAAAAAGGCTCTGGGAACTCTTTAAAATGCAGCGGCTCGGAAAATCCCCGTCCTGGTTCGGACTCCGGGCTACCAATCAGGCAACTGCCATTGGGCACCAGGCGGAACTTCATCCCGATGCTATTGACTACTTCCAGCGGGAGATTACGTTCCGCAACCAGCGCTTTCTGGGCTGCCAGCATCACCAGCCCCTCCTCTGTCAATGCCTCAAGCGGCGGATAATAGGCGGGGAAGCTCTCTCGCAAACCAGACGGCAACAGCGCGGCTGCCGCCAATGGTCGGATTACATCTCCTCGATTCACCGCTACAATTACTTTTGCCGGTACACTGGCTGACTTTTTTCGGGCTAAACGCGGTCGGATCACAAAATGCTCCAGACAAGCGAGCAGCAGCAATATCTCCAGCGCCCAGAATGCCAGGCGCAAACGCGAAAAGCGCGGTTTGGGCGGTGTTGTTGTTTCTGGGGTATTGTCCATTAGGATTAGTTAAAAGCTATCAGATCATTGTCTTTTATAGACTAGGACGATGCCTACCAGCAGGAACAGCAAGGCTGGCAAAGCGCCGGCTAGAAAAGGTGACAAGTAGTTGTTCTTGCCCAACACCAAAGTAAATTGTCCGACTACATAAAATAGCACCAGCAGTCCAACTGCACTGGCGAAGCCGCGCATCACGCCAGCGCGCCCTTCCACCAGCGACAAGGCAAAACCGAACAGCGCTCCTATCAAGCTAGCCAAGGGGAAAGTCAAACGATGCCAGAGTAACATCTTGAGTTGGTTGCGATTCTTGCCACTACTGAGAGAGCCACTCTTGAGAATGCTCAGGATCTCTCGCATAGTCAGCATTTCCAATTCCTTGCTTTGTTCACTGATGGCTGCCGGGGTCTCCACTAGGGCGATACTTTTGCGACTGAATTTATCCGGCAACTGCCGTTCTGGAATGCCGTCCGCAGCATAAGTATAGGCATACACTTCGCCGTCCAGAAAAACCCATTGCCCATCCTTCCACTCAGCCTTGTTAGCTGTCAACACCCACGCCGTTCGGCCATTTGGCTGGAATTGCCGCAGGAGTACTGCTGTGCAATGCCCTTGTGCCTGAAAATCCTGGAAGAACCAATTGCGTTTTTCCGCGTAATTCTGAAACATCAACTGCCGTTGTTTGCTTTCTGGCTTGCGCTCCAGCCACTGATTTTGAATTTTCTCTAGCTCCAGTTGACATTGTGGGCCTACTTTCTCGCCCACAACCCAGACCGCAACGCAAAGCAGCAACGCCGTCAGCCACACATAAGACGCACAGACGGCCAAAGACAGCCCAGCCGAGCGGATGGCGCAGAGTTCGTTATTTTTCCTCAACAGCACAGTCATAAAGCTGGTAGCCAGCAACGAGGACATCGGCACGACATTGAGCAAGTTCAGCGGTAATTTACAGAGGAAATACCAGGCTACGATCCGAAAAGGGATTTGGGTATCAGTAAAGTCCGGCAAGTCATCAAAGACGTCATTGAGCAGGAACAGCAACGAGAAAGCTAACAGCGCACAGAGCAGCGGAAAAAAGAATTCTCTGAAGATGTGCCCGCACAATCGGGTGGGGAAAGATCGGCGGCGGAAAGTTGTTGGCGGTATATTTTCTGTTGTCACTGCTATAGTCCTGCTGCGATAAAAGTTCTACCGCCAAGGAGATAATCAATAAATTTCACCTGACTTTGCGGCTGTTAGACAATTTAGTTTTGACCATCTTGGTGCCTGTTAATATTTCCTGCCAGCTGCGCTTACTGGGTGAGAGCAAGACGTGAAAAGGCGTGAATAAGCCAAAAAACAACAAAAAAATAGTATAGAAAAAAACCCTACCATAGTAGAATTTTTCGCCAGTGAGGCGGACCAGAAAAATACCCCAGAATTTCTGTCCCAAGGTCTGCACATTAAGAGTCACAAACAAGATATAATATCCCATCAACCAGGCAAAGTTCATTAGCAGCAGAAAATAGGCAGCGTTATAGGTCGTCAGGACCTGCATTTTCAACAGCGCGTAACAAAGCCCTGTCAAGAACAAGGTGCCAATAAAGAGCACCAGCAAATCCAATATAGCAGCCATAACCCGGACGAACATCTTAGCGCGTTCGAAGCTCTCCGCTTTCACTTTAACCAGACTGCCTGTAGCTACTGTGCCATCGACCTTCAAAGTTGCCCGGCGAACAATCTTACCCCAGAAGCTCAGCTTTTCTGCCAGCAGAGCTTTCTCCAGTTGGGACTGCAGAATCGGTTTCAAAAATGGCAGATTGACGGCTTTTTCCCAACGCGGAACTAGCACACTGCGGACTTGGGCTTGGTAATTGATGCGGCCCGATTCGGCCTGGCGCACCAGTGCCTCCTGGTCGATGGGGCCAAACTCCTCGCCATTTTCCAATTTCACAATATATGATCGTTCATTAGCCATCTGCTAACCTCCAGAGATCTATAAATTTTACTTTAAATCGGCCTTCGAAGGGCAAACTTGGCCAAAAAACAAAAAAAACCAGCGAATTGACTTGACAGATAAAAAATAATGTATAACATAATCCATAAACCGGAATTCGTCTTCTCACGCGGTCAGATTTGCTGGTATTTTTACAGATTTTACTTCAACTCTCCTTGCGCCTGACTGATTCCTCTGTTTTTATGCTTTATTTGCGTCTGCTCGGCAACCAATCACTAAAACGAGTGTCGTATAGGAACGAAAACTCCCTCCAGTAGCTTTTTTGCTACATCCTCGTGGTCGTTTCCCAACAGTAGGGAGCGGTCGTATTTTCTGACATTGTTTTTTTAGTGCACGAGAGTCTCAGCATTAGAAAAACGAACAAAAGGATATTTTGGTAATGAATGAATATACCGACAATAAATCATTCAGTAAACGACATCTCTGGGCCTATCCAGATGTCAAACACAGCACCGCAACGGTGGGAATTACTGATTTTTTGGTTGAAGAGCTAACTGCTATTGACAGTGTGGACTTGCCAATTATTGGGGACGAATTGGATTTGGATTCCTTTTGTATCCACTTGCACGTCGGCAGC
>CAZUCG010000395.1:0-3388 GCA_964619145.1 uncultured Lentisphaeraceae bacterium
GGGAATTCACCGGTGTATAAGCGGCAGTTATAATTTTCCGGCCTTGATTAGCTCTTCGACTGTGCTGGAATGATATTCGCCGCTGATGAATTCCGGCAGCGATAATAATTTCAGGGCAAAGTCGCGGGTGGTGGTTACACCTTCAATGACTAGCTCCTGCAACGCGCCGCGCGCTCGAGCGATGGCCTGCTCCCGATTTGTGCCTTGGACGATGATTTTGGCCAGCATACTGTCATAGTATGGCGGGACGACATAACCGCTGTATAGATGCGAATCAACTCGAATGCCGGGACCGCCCGGAGGCAAGTACGCCGTGATTTGCCCAGGGCAGGGCATAAAATTCTTGGCCGGGTCTTCTGCATTGACGCGCAGCTCCAAGACGTGACTGTGGAAGCGGATATTTTTTTGCCGCCAGCTGAGTTTGTTGCCCAGGGCAGTCAGCAATTGTTCGCGCACCAAGTCAGTGTTGGTTGCCATCTCAGTGACGCCGTGCTCGACTTGCAAACGAGTGTTCATCTCCATAAAAAAGAATTCGTCCTCGGCATTGAGCAGAAACTCCACTGTTCCGGCGCCGATATAGGACACGGCTTTGGCGGCCTGGATAGCTGTCTCGCCCATCTTCTGACGCAGCTCCGCCGACAATGCTGGGCAGGGCGTCTCTTCCAAGAGCTTTTGATGCCGGCGTTGCAGGCTGCAATCTCGGTCGCCGAGATGCACTATATTGCCATAGTGGTCAGCCATAAGCTGAAACTCCACGTGCCGCGGCCGGCTGAGATATCTCTCCAGATACAATGTGCCATCTGAAAAAGCGCGGGTCGCTTCCTGGCTGGCGAGTTGGAAACTCTTTTCCAATTCCTCTGCCTGATAAACGATGCGCATCCCTTTGCCACCGCCGCCACTGGCGGCTTTCAGCATTATTGGGTAGCCCAGACGCTCCGCCCATTGCCTGGCCTCTTGGATATTTGCTACCGCGCCTTCACTGCCGGGAACAATCGGCACACCGGCCGCCAGCATCGCGGTGCGGGCCGACGACTTGTTCCCGAGCGTTCGAATCGAACGAGCACTTGGACCGATGAAAATCAGGTTGCATTCGTCACAAACCTCGGCAAAATGCGCATTTTCGGACAAGAATCCGTAGCCGGGATGGATAGCACTAGCGCGTGATAATTCTGCTGCCGCGATGATGCGTTCGATTTTTAAGTAGCTCTCGCTGGCGGGGCCGCGGCCGATACAGATCGCCTCATCGGCCATTTTTACCGGCAAAGAGTCACGGTCTGCTTCAGAAAAGACCAGGATGTTCGGCAGGCCCAATTCCCGACAGGCGCGAATGATGCGTACCGCGATTTCGCCGCGGTTGGCAATAAGTATCTTGGGGATGATGGTTTCCACAGTAGTATATTTGTTTTAGCTGGCGACTGCTTGTAAAAGCGTCGAAAGTATTTGTGGTACGCTGAGGCCCTCTGCCTCAGCCCGGAAGTTGGTAATCAAGCGATGCCGAAGCACTGGCAACAGCAACGCCTGGATGTCTTCACAGGCGACATTGCGACGCCCTTGCAATAAAGCCCGGGCCTTGCCAGCCATAATCAGGGCTTGGGAGGCACGTGAGCCGGCCCCCCATTTTACCATCTCATTCACCTGTTTAGAGGCAGAAGACGTGCCGGGCCGAGTGGCTGCGCACAACCGCACAGCGTAGGAAATCACGTTGTCAGAGACCGCGACCTCGCGCACCAGACGCCGGATGGCCAGAACTTCTTCGCCCGTCAGGATCGGTGTCAGGACGGGCTGCTCCGGGGCGGTAGTTTCGCGCACCATCCGTTGCTCCTCGCTGACTGGCAGGTAATCCATAACTACGTTGATCAGAAATCGGTCGAGTTGGGCTTCCGGTAACGGATAAGTGCCCTCCAATTCAATCGGATTCTGGGTCGCCAAAACAAAAAATGGCTCATCCAGCAAGTATGTCTTGCCGGCGAAGGTGACTTGCTTCTCGCCCATTGCTTCTAATAGCGCCGATTGGGTCTTGGGCGGCGTACGGTTGATTTCATCCGCCAGTAGGATGTTGGTAAAGACCGGCCCGGGGATAAAGCGGAAAGATCGTTCGCGGCTTTGCTGGTTCTCTTCCATAATCTCAGTGCCGAAGATGTCGCTGGGCATCAGATCGGGGGTGAACTGGATGCGTTTGAATTGCAAGGAAAAAAGCTGCGCGATATTTTTGACCAGCAGCGTCTTGCCTAAACCGGGAACACCAGTCAGCAATGCGTGCCCGCCAGCAAAGATACAAGCTACGATTTGCTCAATGACTTCTGTTTGGCCAATAAATGCCTTGGCAATTTCTTGGCGCAGACGACAGGCAGTTTCAGCTACTGCCGCCACCTGGTCGCGAGATGAGGTGTTTTCCATATATTTCTCTGGCTTCTAGTGGCAAAAAAAAAAATCGGCATTACAATAATCTACCAACAGCCGAGCCTTGTATCGTACTGTTGAGATGACTGGCGCGGCTGTTTCTGATGCAGAGCAAACCAATAATATAAGTGAGAAATTGAACAATGCGAGTAATTGAGCCTCATATTCATATGATAGCCCGGACCACTGCGGATTATGAGCGGATGGCGCAAATGCACACCTTAGCGTGTTGTGAGCCGGCCTTTTGGGCTGGCTATGACCGTACTTCCGCCCAGGCTTTTTATGATTATTTCACTCATCTGACTACCTTCGAACCGAAGCGGGCGGCTCAGTACCTGATCCGGCATTTCTGCTATATCTGTATGAATTCCAAAGAAGCAGAAAATGTCTCGCTGTCGCGCGAGGTCATTTCTTTTATCCCGGAATTCCTGGCGCGGGATAATGCCATCGGCATCGGCGAGATTGGCACCAATAAAAACACCCGCAATGAGATGATTATTTTTGAGGAGCAGGTGGATTTGGCGATTAAGCTTGACCAACTGATCTGGATTCACACCCCCCACTTGGATGACAAGCTTAAGGGTACTAAGATGATGCTGGCAGCATTACAGAACCGCCCAGACCTAAAGCCCAGTAAAGTCTGCTTTGATCACGTGGAAGAGCACACCGTCGAACTGGCTTTGGAAGCCGGTTATTGGGCCTCGATGACTATCTATCCGGTGACTAAAAACTCTCCTGCTCGGGTGGTTGATACCCTGGAGCGTTTCCCGGGTGCCTGCCTGATGGTCGATGCCTCAGGGGACTGGGGGCCTTCTGACCCCGGGACATTGCATCAGGCCATTTTTGAAATGCGTCGCCGTGGGCATAGCGATCAGGCGGTGGAGCAGATATTCTTCGGCAATCCGCACCGTTTCCTGTCCCAATCCCCGAAATTCCAGCTTTGAGCGCCAGGCAGATTGGCTAAGCAAAAATTCTGGCGATTTGGGTT
>CAZUCG010000396.1:0-3386 GCA_964619145.1 uncultured Lentisphaeraceae bacterium
GAATGAGCAAGGCATTTGCGATGACCGGCTTCCGTTTGGGTTTTGCTCTGGGACCGGCGGTGATTATTGATGCGATGATGAAAGTTCATCAGTATTCGATGCTCTGCGCGCCGACATTATCGCAGGCCGCGGCTCTTGAAGCCTTGCAAAATGGCTCCGAAGCTCGCGAAAAGATGCGCCTCGAATACGAGCGCCGCCGGAATGTTATTGTTGCACGTCTGAATGATATGGGCCTGCACTGCTTCCTGCCACGTGGAGCTTTTTATGCCTTCCCGTGCATCAAGAGTACTGGCCTGAGTTCCTATGAATTCGCGATGCAGTTGTTGCAGAAAAAGAAGGTCGCGGTGGTGCCGGGCACGGCTTTCGGAGCTTGTGGCGAGGGCTTCGTCCGTTGCTCATACGCGACCTCGATGGAAGGGATTGAAGTCGCGATGAGCAGAATGCAGGAGTTTCTGACCGGTAAGTGAGCAATTCTGCCGCCGGCGCCTTTTTCTGTCAACTTGTTGTTTGCCAATGCATATCCTTACTAATACATTTCATATTTTCCCGTTGCCTTTATCGTCCCCGGAGCAATTTGTTGAGCTAGATATGGGTTGCGGGAAAGGTGGTTTTACTCTGGCCTTGGCGCAGCGTTATCCAGAACGCTTGATTTTGGCCAGTGACGTTATGATGGGCCGTTTGCGGCTGGTGGAAAAAAAGAAGCTCCGGCGCAAAATCGAGAATTTAGAGCTCTTGCGGGCGTCCAACCTAGCCTTGGCATCTTTTCAGCTGCCCCCCCAGAGCATCGACCGCATTCATCTGCTTTGCCCTGACCCGTGGCCGAAACGCCATCATCAGATCAAACGCTTGGTGTGCACAGATTTCATTACCCGCTTGACTAGGATTCTGAAGCCTAAGGGAGCCGTGCATCTGGCTACTGATAATGCGCCATATTTCGCTAACTGGCTGGAGATTTTTGCCCACTTCCCGTGTTTTCAGGCAGAGCCGTCGGCTATAGCCGATGTCTCTGACCTGAAAACCGATTTTGAGCGCCAGTGGACTGCACAAGGTATCCCGGTACAGCATCTGGCTTACCGCTTGCAGAGCTGAGACGACAGCGAAGAGCCTGACAGCCAAGCCACAAGCCCTGAATTCTAAATTGCTCTGGGAGAATTCTTACTATGAACTTATCTCTAGCGTTGTTGCAGACTTGCGCCAGCCCAGAACTGGAAGAAAATTTGCAGACCATCGATGGGGTACTGGCTAGCTTTACCAATCGGCCACCAGATTTGCTGGTGCTTCCAGAATACTGCCTGTGCCTGGGAAATTTTGTCAGCCTGGGACGTGAAGCTCGTTCACAGGCCGATTGGCAGTCGTTGCTGTCTGAACGCAGCCGCAGACTAGGCAGCGCGATACTTTTCGCCGGCCTGCCGTTGTTGGAAGGCGAGGCGATTTACAATTCTGCCCTGGTGTTCGGCCCAACCGGTGAGTTGCTGGCGCGTTATGACAAGCATAACTTGTTCCATTGGTCACAGGGCGGCAAGGCCGTGGACGAGGCGAGCTTTTTTACTCCCGGAAAAACCCCGCCGGTAGTTTTTTCCTGGTGCGACTGGCAGATAGCGCTGACCATCTGCTTCGACTTGCGCTTCCCGGCTTTCTGGCAAACTGCCCGACTGCGACCGGATTTGTTCCTCTGTCCAGCGGCTTTCACCGATATCACTGGTAAAGCGCATTGGCGGCCGTTGTTGCAGGCCCGCGCTATTGAGAACCTCGCCTGGGTGGCCGGAGTCGGCCTGGGCGGCACAAACCAAGAAACTGGCCTGGCGATGCACGGCCACTCCTGCCTTTTCGACCCCTGGGGACGCCGACGGGCGTATAATCAACGCCGAGACAGCGCGATTCTCCTGCAGGAACTTAATCTTCAGAGAGTCGCGCAGTGTCGCCAACGCCTGCCGATGCATTCCGAAAAATCGTCGCACCGCGCCAGTGGCTGAATTTTGCAAGACTCCGCTATGCCGAATATCAAATCTATCTGTATCCCAGCCGCTCCACCAGTCGATGTCAGTGCATTCCTGCCGCTGCTCGACCATCCCTTGTTTCAAAAATTACGCGGTCGCAAGCAGCTGGGGATCAATGACCTGGTTTTTCCGGGTGCACAGCACTCGCGTTTTGAGCACGCCTTGGGGGTCTTGTCATTGACCCAGCAGCTCTGCCGCCAGCAGTCATTTTCCTCTGAAGACAGCAAGCTGCTACAGGCATTTGCCTTATTGCACGATTTAGGGCACGGGCCATTCTCGCATCAAATCGAGCCCGTCTTGTCGCAAGATCACCATCAGGTTGGTCAGCAACGACTACTGGGAATTGCAGCGGCGATTGAACAATGCGGTTTGTCGTTGTCGGATTTGCAGGCGATGCTGGCTAATACCCATCCGCTGGCTGGCTGGATTTCAGACCGTAATCTTGGCACTGATAAATTGGATTATCTGCATCGCGACGCCCTGCATATCGGCTTCAAGGGCACGCCAGATATTGAAAAAATCCAGTTCTATACTCAAATGACCGCGGTCGGCCTGGCCATTCAGGAAAATTACATCGAAGACGCCAAGCAGTTGCAAAAATTTTATTCCTACTTGCATCAGCACGGTTATCTGAACAAGACCGCCTTAGCGGTGCAAAGGATCCTACAGCGCGCGGTGCAGGAAGAGCTGCTGACCACGAATGCGACTGGCGATGAACTCTGGAAGATGACCGACTGGCAATTACTCTCTTGGCTGGAGAACGCCAGTTCAGCGGTGAGCAGGAATCTGCTTGCCCGCCTAGAGTGCCGGAACATCCACCGTACCTTCCTGGCCCTCAAGCCCACCGGTTATGGTTTCGTGGAACGCATTGCCGGCAAGAACCTCGTCGTCCAGGAATGGTCGCGCGGCGAATTGAGTAAATTTTGCCATTGCTACCAGGATATCAGTCGACTGCGGCAATTGGAGAACGAGTTGGCCTTGTCCTGCGGAATGCAGCCCGGGGACATCTTATTCGCCGCGATGCCGTATTTTACCAAACTTATCCCCAAGGATTTACGTGTTTCTACTGGCAAGCCGCAGCACGATTACTGGCTGTTGGAACAAGACCGTGACCACCTGCGCTCGCTGGAGAGTGACTACCTCCGGACCTTCGCCGTACGATTGCTGGTGATTCCTGAAAAACGCGCGGCTCTAGCTGGTAAAGCCGAGGCTCTCAGCAGCATCCTGAAGGCAAAATGACGGCCGCGGCCCGCTGAGATCTTAAGTCGTTGTGAAAAAAGTTCGCTGAGTAAATATTTTAACTAAGGAGTATCTAATGGACATAGAGCATATCCGTAACAAGCGGGCCTTTATCTGTGATATGGATGGCTTTATCTATCACGGCAATCA
>CAZUCG010000397.1:0-3334 GCA_964619145.1 uncultured Lentisphaeraceae bacterium
GCCACCGATTTGACGTCCTGAGGTGTTACATAGCCACGGCCCTCCAACAAAGCGTGTCCTTTGGCTGCCATAGTCAAATAGATAGTCGCGCGAGGCGAAGCACCATAATTAATCAGCTCGGACAGGTCCTGCAGGCCGTATTGCTCGGGATGGCGAGTGGCGTCCACCAAGTTGACGATGTATTCCTCTATCTTCGGGTCCATAAAGATATCATCAGCCAACTCCCGCAGGCGGGTAATCTCAGCTGTCTGCAATATCGGGCTGACCACAGTGTGCGGACGAGAAGAGGCCATCCGACGCAGAATTTTCAGCTCATCGTCCTTACTAGGGTAATCTACTTTCAGTTTGAACATAAACCGGTCAACTTGCGCTTCCGGTAAAGGATAAGTGCCTTCCTGCTCGACTGGATTCTGAGTCGCCAAGACTAGAAATGGCTCTTCCAACATAAAGGTCTCATTGCCAATGGTGACTTGCCGTTCTTGCATCGCCTCAAGTAAGGCACTCTGCACTTTAGCTGGCGCACGGTTGATTTCATCAGCCAAGATGATATTGGCGAAAATCGGCCCCTTCTTGGTGGTGAATTCACCACTCTTGGGGTTGTATATCAGCGTGCCAACGACGTCCGCCGGCAACAAATCAGGCGTAAATTGGATGCGCTGGAAACTCGCTTGGATACATCTAGCCAAAGATGTCACCGTCAAGGTCTTAGCCAACCCTGGGACACCCTCAATCAGGACGTGGTTGTTACACAGCAAGGCCAACAGCAGACGCTCTATCAACTGCTCCTGGCCGACAATCACTCGACCAACCTCGGTGCGGATTTTTTCCAGCAACACGGCTTCTTTGCTCACCCGCTCGCCAATCTGCTTGACATCAACTGCCATTGCCTTCTCCATATTTGACCCTAAATTAACTACTCAGCAGAACAAAAGCAGGTGCAGGAATATGGGCTCTGCCCTCAACCAGCCTGGTGGACAACAAACACCTGCAGTCGCACTATGCTCGAACAACACTCAATAGGAATGCTAAATAAATTCTTGAACGCTGCGCCGTGCTAATTTTGTTTTGACCCGCCCACACCACTTGAGTTCCGCCAATTAACGCAATTTTCGCTCATAATTGAAAAGAAAAGGCTCCTTTTTGGACGGCCGCAAATCCCCAGCCGGGTCAGTTGAACCGCAGAGATCGATTTGCAAATACGCCACCCGCACTTGTGGGTTGCGTAAGGACCGCCAATCATACGGTTGTTCTGGACGCAGCACGGTCAGGGCACCTTCCCGCCGGGGACGCAAAACAATGCCCCGGCTATCCTGCAATACCGCCTGGCGCTCTGGAGAGAATTCGTCCGGCAGCTCGACTCTGGTCTGCAGCAATGGGGGGCGGGCAAACACGCAGAGCAGCAGCGGCGTCTCAGCCTGCTGACATAAATCTTGCAGCTGCCTGGAGTCAATCTCGCAGCTGATGGTAGTGTATTTACAGCCCTGCTTGGACAAATAGCGCGCGGCATTGGCATTCAAAACTGCCAGGCCGGGACCGGCACCGTACTGATTGCCCGCCTCCTTGGCCAATTGCCAAGTATCCCAAGAATTTACCTCGACCATAATGCCGTTCTGGGCGGCGAAGCATAGCAGTTGCTGATAAACGGGGATCGACGCCTCGTAGATTACGGCTGGCAAAGCCAAGGCGAAGAGATTCTTCTGCCATTTTTTAGCCAGTGCATAGATACCCGGTAGTTCATCCACTTTAGTTGGCTGACAGGCCAAAGTCATCTGCCGTCGGGCGAGGAAATCCCCAGTTGCTGCCAACAGTTGCAGTTCCTCCAGCCCCAAGCGGACATTGTCGGACTCTTCACCCAAGGTTCGGCGATTAGAGCGACACGCTGCCGGACGACACTCCAGAAAAGCATTGATCTCTTTTGGCAAGGGAATCCGTACCGTGCCCTCACGACTCCGCTGACAATCACGCAGGAATTCCCCAAAAAAAGAAACCACATCGGCGGCACAACGCCGTGGCAGCAACTTGGCTGCCAACAGCTCTGAGCAAAAATACCACGGGGGGCAAGATTTGGGCACAACAGCCGCCAGACGTCCTTGGATCTCCGACAACCTGACTGCACGCTTCGGCACAACCACATTTTGCGGGGGAATACGCAAAGACTGCTCGTGTCCGTGATAGGAAAAAAGCCATAGCGTGCCCTGACGTTCATCTTCAGTGATGCTTATCTGCACGGAATCGGTAGGAGCAGACTCGGTTATACCCTCACCTCCAGAGCGGACGCCACCGCTGCTGCGGCGGGCAGATTCACCGGTGATACCGCGTCTGATGCCGGCAAAGAACGCCGGGGTCAATTGCCGTCCGGTATAATCGCCCAGCGCCGCGGCTTGTTGACGTAAAACCTCCGCGGGACAAGACTCGTGCAAGGCCTGACGATACAAGCTGACCGCCTGCGATACCCAGGCCGGGGTCTTTAAGCGACCTTCAATTTTCAAGGACCGGACGCCGCAATCTCGCAACTCCGCAATGCGCTCAGCCAAACAGAGGTCATACATCGACAGCGGGCGCTGCGCTTCAGCGTCGGCCGTTGACCATAAAACTCGACAAGGGCTGGCACACGACCCACGATTCCCGCTGCGACCGCCGCCCCAACTCGACAATAGGCAGCGCCCCGAACAACTGAAACATAACGCACCTTGCACAAATACTTCCGTTTCAATACCAGAGACAGCCGAGGCAGAGTGGATTTCAGCTGCCGAGAGTTCCCGAGCCAAAACTACTCTGGCCATACCTACAGACAGCGCCGCGCGCATCCCAGCCGAGCTGCTGATACCGGCTTGGGTGCTGAAATGCAGCACCAGGCCCGGAAAAAATGCCTGCAGCTCCAATAATGCCGGGTCGCGAACCAGCACCGCATCCACCTCAGCCTGTCGCGCCAACTCCAAGGTCCTGGCGGCCAAGCCAACTTCCCGCTGGGTGAGGTCGATATTCAAGGTCAAATAAGCCTTGACTTGATGAAAATGCAGATAAGCTACCGTATCCGCTAATTCCTCCGGCGCAAAATTCTCCGCACCCAGCCGGGCATTGAGTTTCTGCAAGCCAAAATAGACCGCATTCGCGCCCGCGCTAACTGCCGCTTCCAGAGCCGCCCGGCCACCAGCGGGAGCCAATATCTCAAGTTCGTGCCGTCCATCCATAGAAAAATCTTTGCTGTTGATTATTTAGTAAGGCCGGGAGAATTGACCCGCGGCCGAAAAGATGAAGATATCCTCCGAAGGCGGAAAATCAAGTGGAAGAACGCATTTTTCAAATAAAGTCAGGCCGATTTCTTAGCCGCATT
>CAZUCG010000398.1:0-3314 GCA_964619145.1 uncultured Lentisphaeraceae bacterium
TGTGCTTAATCAGCCCGTGCGTAGTCTCCATTATCAGTCGTTTATCTTTGACCTTCAAACGAATCAGTTGCAGTTTTCTGGCCAAGACAATAACCTTCTGTACCTCCAGCAACAACGCCGTCATCGCCGGCAAGGGCCCAAAACGGTCCGTCAGTTCAGCGCCATAACGTTCTGCCGCCTGGATTTCCGTGAGTTGACTCAAAGTCTTATAACAGTCCACTCGGACACTCTCCTCACTGATATACTCAACCGGGATGCCAACCTGGCTCTTGCCTGACACCGCAGTCAAAGACGCGACCAGGTTATCAAAATCAACCGGTATCTGAGTGACACCGACATATTCACGTTTTTCCATCTTCGCCACGGCCTGCTGTAGCAGCTGGCAATAGAGGTCGAAGCCCACCGCCGCAATATGACCGCTCTGCTCCTCACCTAAAAGATTGCCCGCCCCGCGGATCTCCAAATCTTTCAGGGCCAGGCGGAAGCCGGCCCCCAAATGCGTATAGCGCCGAATCGCCGACAGGCGCTGGCGGGCATTTTCCGGCAGCACTCCCATCGGTGGTAGCAGCAGATAACAGTACGCTTGCCGATGATAACGCCCGACCCGACCACGCAACTGATAGAGCTCCGATAATCCAAAACGATCTGCCCGGTCGATGATAATAGTGTTAGCATTCGGGATGTCAATACCACTGGCGATAATCGTCGTGCAAAGCAGGACATCGCTTTCGCCGGCCACGAAGTCAGTCATAATTTCCTCTAACTCACCCGGGGGCATCTGGCCGTGACCGACCACTATGCGAGCCTCTGGCACCAATTCCTCTAGAAAATCTTTGATCTTACCGATGCTCTGGACGCGGTTGTAGAGGAAAAAAACTTGCCCCTGCCGTTCCAGTTCACGCCGGATGGCCTGGCGAATCAACTCGGATTCAAAATGGGCTACTATCGTATTCACCGGCACGCGATCGGAAGGCGCGGTGTTAATGGTGCTGAGATTGCGAATGCCAGAAAGACTTAAGTAGAGTGTCCGCGGTATCGGCGTCGCAGTCATAGTCAAGATATCCACACTGGCCCGCAGACTCTTCAGACGCTGCTTGTGCATCACCCCGAAGCGCTGCTCCTCGTCAATGACCACTAAGCCCAAATTGACAAAATGCACATCGCGCTGCAACAGCCGATGCGTGCCAATGACGATATCGACCTCGCCGCTCCGGACCGCCCGCAGCGTGCTCTTCTGCTCGCTATGGCTGCGATAACGGCTCAGTAACTCAATGCGGATAGGGAATTCCGCCATCCGGGCCCGGAAAGTCTGATAATGCTGCTGCGCCAATACCGTAGTCGGGACCAGCACCGCGACCTGCTTGCCATTCATCACCGCCCGAAATGCTGCCCGCAGGGCCACCTCGGTCTTGCCGTAGCCGACATCACCACACAGCAATCTATCCATCGGCTTGGCTGCCGCCATATCCGCCATCACGGCGTCAATCGCGGCAGTCTGGTCGGCCGTCTCGCGGTATGGGAATGAACTGGCGAACGAGCGTTCCCATTCTGGCGAGGCCTGGAATGGCCAGCCCTCTGAACTGCTCCGCAGTGCCTCCAGGCGCAGCAACTCTGCCGCCAAGTCCCAAGCCGCATCGCTGGCTTCTTCTTTGCGCCGCTTCCAGAGGTTCCCATTTAACGAGCTGAGTCTAGGCGTGGACTTGTTCCCACCAATATACCGACTAAGCAGATGCGCCTGCTGTAAGGGCATTTGCAAAAGCACCGCATCCGCGAATTCCAATTCGATAACCTCGCTGTTCTCGCTGCCGGATTTGCTTACTTTCAGGCCGAGATAGCGGCAGATGCCGTGATTGACGTGCACAGCCAGTACACCGGGCTCCAAATCCCGGTTGTCGTGCACGGCATTCTCATATTGGTAATTGATATGCTTATAACGCCGCTGCACCGGCCGACGGCCAAAAATCTCTTTGTCGCTAAGCAATACTAATTGCTGTTGGGGAAAAAGCAAGCCGACATTCAGCTCCAACGGCTCGATATTGATCTTCAAGGCCCGAGTCTGGGCATCTTCCTGCAAGAGTTCCAGGAGACGTTCGCCCTCGCCTTTACCATTGCAACAAGCGACCAGCTGATAGCCGGAAGACTGCCAGCGGAGCAAATTGTCACGCAGCTGCTGCCAATGCCAAGCCCCCGCCTCGCCGCTCAATTCCGGCAAAGGGTTCGCCAGCAGCTCATCCAAAGCCACGACCGCAAACGAGGCACTCGGCAAAGCAGTAATAACATCAGTATCAATAGCAGCAAAATTGCCGCTATCCAGGAAAATTTTTTCCTGGAAATGCTGCCGGCAGTCCTCCCAAGTGGAGGCGGCCTCGGCCTCGCCAAACTCCTGCAAGTGTGCGCTAATCGCTACTTCATCGCAGAGAATAAGCGGAGTCTCAGCAGAGAAGTACTGCCAAAGCAGAGAACTCGCCTCGGCATCGTCCAAGATCACCGCTGCGCCCCGCGGCACCACCCGCAGCTCGTTGACTTCCGCGCCCGAGCGCTGCGTGGCCGGCGAGAATAAATGCATACTGTCGATTTCATCGCCCCAGAACTCCATCCGCACCGGCGCATCGTACAGCGGCGAGTAGAGATCAAAAATGCCGCCGCGACGGGCGAACTCTCCAGGGAGATTGACCTCGTATTCGTGATCGTAATCTAGCGCCAGCAAGCGCTCCGCCAAAGCCTCAGGAGCTATCTCCTGACCGCGCTGCAAAACAAAACTCCGCTGGCGAAAACCCTGCACCGACAGCGTCTGGTCCAATAATACATTGGCCGGAGCGACAAATATCGCGTCTTGCCCAGAGCTGATCACCGCCAGAGCCGCACAACGGCTGGCCTCATTTTCAGGATACCACTGCTGACGGTTGCTCGTCACCTCAGGAATCTGGATTAATGGCCGCTCGTCTGACAATAACGACCGCAGCGCAGCCACAGCATTGACCAGCGCATCGGCCTGCGAACTGTCGGCCGTGACTACTAATAGATTGCCTGAACGCTGACCGCTAATCCGAGTCAAGACCGCCGGCAATAATAATGCCTGCGATAAATCTGCCCGAAAAGACCCAGCCGGTAAACCGCCAGACGCAACCCAAGACTGAAATTTCTGGCGCCAAAGCATAAAAAACAGTGCCTAATAGTGAGTAAAAACTATAATATAATAGATTTTAACAAAAAATACAATTCCCGGCAGCAGTAGCCGCTATGACAAGAAGCCACGAGGAGTAATGCGTCAGTGAAGCTGGGTCGATAGCATTCCAAAATCATTTTTTTAATTG
>CAZUCG010000399.1:0-3313 GCA_964619145.1 uncultured Lentisphaeraceae bacterium
AACTGGATATCGACGGAGTGAATGATGAAGAATATCATTCTTGAAATGATTCGCTGATCAGCATTGAGCCCCCCTCTTATGACTGCAGCCTCAGGCGGCAGGCAGAAGAGGGGGGAGGGGGGCCATTTATCCCCAAGGTAGGTCGCGAAGCGACCTACCTTGGGCTTTGAAGAAGACAACTCCTGCGGAGTTGTTCGCTTGCCAATGTTTTTTGTTTTGCTGAAATTATGTCCCGCCCCGAGATTATGAGCCGTTCCATTCCGCCTATCCGCATTTCGGACAATAACTATTATCAATGGATTAAATGATTTTTTACTAATTCCACTGTTTCGTTTAGGGATATTCGGTATCAGCAAATTATTGGCTTATCCTTCTGGGAATGCTACGACCTCGTCGATAGTATCGGCATTAGCCAGGATCATCGCCAGACGATCTAGGCCGATGGCGATGCCTGCGGTCGGCGGCAAGCCCAACCGCAGTGTTTCCAGGAAAGGCTGGTCAAGTGGGTACACCGGCCTGTTTTGCTGCCTGCGCAGCTCGATACAGGCAGCGAAGCGCCGTTCCTGTTCTTGTGGTTCCAGCAATTCGCTGCAGGCGTTCCCGAGCTCCAGGCCGCAGACGTACATCTCCCAGCGTTCGACCCGATCTGGCCGGCCGGGGATAGCCTGACTGAGTCCGCTGCAAGCTAAGGGGTATTCGGACAAAATCAGCGGCTTAGCAAAGCCCAGGTGGGGCTCGATTTGTTCCACCAGCACTTGTTCGAAAGTGTCGTTATCCAGGCATTGATTCAGGTCGGCGGCGGCGTATTTTTGGAAAGCCTCTTCCACGCTGATTTCATCCCACGGCGTCGTAAAATCGATGTTCTGGCCACGGAATTGGCAAGTATTGCGGCTCAGGCAATCTTGCAGCACTTGTAGGAGCAGGCATTGGGTGTCGTGCAGGATGTCACGCCAATTGGCGTTCAGGCGATACCACTCCAGCATGGTGAATTCGGGCAGATGGCGGCGACCTCTTTCGCCTGTGCGGAAACACGGGCCAATCTGGTAGATTTTCTCATAACCGGCCGCCAACAGGCGCTTCATATGCAATTCAGGGGAAGTGCGCAACCACTGTGAGCCAGATGGCTCCGCCTCAATATAGTCTTCCAGAGCAGGGGCGGGTAGCCGGACTGGTGTTTCCACGGCCAGAAAGTCGTTGTCGTTCAGATATCGTCTGATTGCGGCCAGCATCCTGGCTCGTAACTGCAGCGCAGCCTGCTGAGATTGCAGTCGCTGTCGTTCAATGAGGGCTTTCTGAGGCTGATAAGTTGAATCGGGCATAATGTTCGAGAGTAAAAAAGACTGTTGATAGATTTGCAGTGGAGCATTTTGGGACTAGAATCATAGTGGCAGGCGCTTAAATATCTGTCTGACGGGCGAGGGTTAGTTCCTGATTGTGCCGCAGCAGCCGAGATGAAAATCTACAGAAATAGCTTGCCCAGACATAATGATTAGTACAGACTTAATATAGCTGCCAATTAAGTTATTTCACTTTAGAGATGCTGAGTTTTTGTCAAGTTTAGCGCATTATAGTCTATTATCGTCAGTATTGGTGCAGGGTTAGCAGCAATGACCCAGGGGCGGCGATTTTAACTGCTGGTGTTTGCACCTAAAGCCTTTGGCTGCAGTTGGGATAAAAAGCGAGTGCTGTTAGCGCCCTGCCGTTAAAAGTAATCCACTGTCAGTTGTACTTCGGGTGGTGCGGTGGTTTCCCTGTCCCTCAGTGCAGGTGGCAGTGACAGGTGGTAATTGAATCTATCGCCGCTGCGTTCCCACTCAACACCAATCAGGCCGAAGTGGGTGTTCAACCCAGCCTTCAGCCTTTTTTGCCCGCAGGAATATGGCCGGATGCCGATTGCCGCGAAACCTGGTTTGGCGGGATAGACGCCCGCGTGGTAACGCGCCAGGTGGTAGGCGATTGCCGAGCCAGTCCCTTGACAATAGCATACTTGTGGAGACCAAGCTTCCCAGATTGTGCCCGCCGGCGCAGCCAGCATCCGCTGATGTTGGTAGAGCCATTGCCAGGCCAGACAGTCGAGGCCGGCCTCGAATAGCGCTTCGCCGGTCAGCAAGACGAAATGGGGACTGGCAGCTATGATATCTGCGCGTGCCCCGGGTTGTTCGAAGGCAGTTCGTAGAATCGCCCGGCTTTCTGGTTGAGGGAACACACCATAAAGAGCGCAGACAATATTAGCCTGCTGGGAGAAGTTTTCTTCAGCTGGATTACCCAAGCCATCCTTGAAAAGATTTCGTTCCTGCTCGAAGAGGAGCTCTCCCATAGATTGGGCGGTCTGGGCAGCCAAAATAGAACATCTCGCAGCGGTTTTCTGGTCGTTTATTTCGGCTGCCAACTCAGAGACCATCCGCAGCGCTCCGAGGTAATATCCGTTCATCGCGGTCAGCACGCCGTCGTAGCGTTTTTTATCCACAGGCGCGTACGAGTAAAAATGGATTCCCCAATCGACCCAGACGGTGTGAATGTTTTCCAGCAGACCAGCCGAGTCGCGGTAGGTTTCCCAATAAGCGAGAATTTTTTTAAGCGCCGGCAGCATTTCGGCGAGCATCTTCCGGTCGCCGTGGTAGCGGTAGTTGCGCCACACTGCGCGGACGTACAAGCCAATGTGGCACTGATAGGCCGGCCGATCACCCCAAAAGCCAGGAGCGTGGCCTTGCAGCTCGCCAGTTGGTTTTTGCTGGAGAGCAAATTCTTGCAGAACTTTATCAGCCTTGTGGCGGTTGCCAGCAAAGAAATAGTATCCGGCGGCTAGATTGGGTGGCGCGCTGCATAACCATTGGCAATGTTCGCGTTCGAAGTTATCCATATAAATTTCATCGCAACAAATCTGCGCCGTCCGGATGGACGCTCGCCACAAGGCATTCATCACTGCGTCAGCGCTCTCAAAATAGGCCGCGCTGTCGTCGAGGAAGATCCTTTCGTCCAAGGCGATGTCGTTGATTTCGAATTTACCTGTAAATCCCTCACAGGCTAGATCAAGGAAGACAAACGTCCGATCCTCAAAAGCCTCATAGCGCGAGATGCCGGCCGGGACATCTACGATTTCGACGGCATTTTTATTATTCCTAGCGCAGTCGATAGCGCCTTCGCCGGCCAATATCCCATAAGAAAGATTGATTCTGCCAGCTGAAGCGGCGCAGATGCGGAAGGAGAGTCTGCCTTTCTTGAGACCGGCATAAGCAAGCGTTACGAATTGCTTTTCATTTTTTTCAGCTGGGACAATGCTGAAAGAATCGGCAGATTCCTTTACGGTTAGGCT
>CAZUCG010000400.1:0-3302 GCA_964619145.1 uncultured Lentisphaeraceae bacterium
GAGGATATCGTCTTGAGTGCCGTCTGGGCTTTGGGCATGGCCTTGGGTTTGAGTTTTATCTTCGCTATTCCGGGCTATCCGGAAGACCTGAACAGCTATCTGTTTGGCAATATATTGCTCGTCGCGCCGGCCGATTTATGGCTGATGGCCGGCTTGGATGTCATTATCCTGGTACTGGTCTGGCTGTTCCATACTCGCTTCGTTTTTCTCTGCTTTCACGAGGAGGGTTTGCGTCTGCGGGGGGTGAATTCTGACATCTTCCTGCTGTTGCTTAATTTGCTGATTGCCTTGACTGTGGTGCTGTTGGCGCAAATTGTCGGCATCGTCCTCTGTCTGGCGTTACTGGTTCTGCCTTCTGCGATTGCGACTATTTTCAAGCGCAGTCTCCTGGCTATTATGCTGCTGGGGGGCATTTTCTGCCTCGTGGCGTCATTTAGCGGTATGTTGCTAAGCTACGTGTTTAATTTGCCGACCGGCGCGACCATCGTGGAAATCATCGGCGGTCTGTATTTGCTGATTACCCTGGGAGATTATTGCTGGCGTAAATTCTCCCGTCGCAGGCGGATGTTACTGGAAGAACAATAAGGATTATTTATAATGAGTAAGGAACGTAAAGGCAGATTGCTGTATGCCTCAGGAGAACAATGCGCGAATCTACGCTATCTGTCCGGCTTGGCGACTCCCGATGCATATCTCTGGTTTGAGGATACCGATGGCAACCAAGGCGTAATCGTCTCGGCATTGGAATATGGCCGGGCTTTGAAAGAATGCCACCCAGGAGTGGAAGTAATTGGGCTGTCTGATCTAAAAAGCCGCTTCAGCCTGAGCCGGAAGCCGAGAACGACTCCGGCGGGGCAGATTTTGGCGCTGGCGCAGTCGTTGGGTCTAAAACATTGGTCGGTACCGAGCGATTTCCCCTTGGGATTGGCTCAGAGCTTGCTTAAACGCGGACTGAAATTGCGGGTGGTGGCGCCGTTTTGCCCTGAACGCGCGGTCAAGACGGCGGCGGAAATTGCCTTGATACGAGAGGGCGTGAGTCTGGCTGAAGCCGGTTTGGCCCGCGCTGTAGAAGTTCTGCAGCAGAGTATTATTGGCGCTGACGGCTATTTGCACTGGCAGGGCGAGCAACTCTTGGCCGAGACTCTACGGGGCGAGATTGATGCCGAGATATCTCGGCATGGTGGCGTTGCCGTAGGCACGATTACTGCTGCAGGGGTGCAAGGCGCGGACCCGCACCAGGCCGGGTACGGACCGATAGCGGCGCATCAACCGATTGTCATCGATATTTTTCCACGCTGCCTGCGGAGTGGTTATCACGGCGACCTGACTAGGACGCTGCTGAAAGGGCAGGCCAGCGACACCATTCAGCGGGCCTTTCAGGCTGTCGCTGTCGCTCAGCAAAAGGCCTTGGCTACTTTGCGACCTGGGGTGAGCGGCCGAGAGGTCCACGCTCTGGTAGTAGAATATTTTAAGGCTCAGGGTTATAAGACGGAATATGGCCAGGGGCGCATCCCTCGAGGCTTTTTTCACAGCACAGGTCACGGCCTGGGCTTGGAAATTCACGAATCCCCGGGGTTGCACCGCCGGCAAGTCAGTCCGCTGGTAGTTGGCAATGTGCTGACGGTGGAGCCGGGCCTTTATTATCCCGAATGGGGCGGCATTCGTCTTGAGGATGTCGCGGCTCTGACTGAGACCGGCTACGAGAATCTGACTAGCGCGCCGATTTACCTCGAGGTGCGGTAGAATTCCAGCAGCTGCTGGAGATTGAAGGCGGCATATTTTTCATCGCAGGCGGGGGTCTCTTTGCCGGCGTCGGCAAACCAGAGCTCGAGTGTCGCTGGTCGGAAGATGGCGTTGTGCAAATTTGATTTCATCGCCACTGGCCGTTTGATTATTTCCTGTAGTAGCTGGGGAGTGAGTTTGCCATAGTGCTGCTGCAGTCTCTCGGAGAGCACCAGCGCGCGATTGCCAGCCGAAATCATAATCGTATCGGCTGGAACGGTCGGTAAGCGCGGATGTTGCTGCCCCGGCTGCAAGACTTCCATTTTTTCCGGCGTGCAATATAGTCCGACCATATCACCACTGGCGTCACTGAGCACATAATAGTATTCGCAAGTCAGTTGGCTCTTGCGCATAAGCGCCAGGGCCTCCTGGACATTGTCGGCTTCTTCCATAATTTGCCGCATCAGAAAAGTCATCGGGATGCCGTCCCAATCGCCTTCACCTTTGCCGCCCATTTCGCCCATCGTCAGCCCTTTCTCGTTCATTGCGGTCACGGTGCCGAGGAAAGCGGCATATCCGACTGATACCCAGGCGTTAAGACCCTCAGGCAGAAAAACCTGCAGGGCGGTGTAATTTTGGATATTCACGCCGGCCATATAGTCGAGCACTCGCACGTGCAAGATCTGGCCATTCAGGCTGGCGTTGCCGCGGACTGCAATGCCGCTGCAATGGAATAACTCCGGGAAGAAGTTCATACAGCGTGCGTGGTATTCGCTGATGCCGGCGGCCTTGGCCATAGCCTTGATTTCCCGCAAATAGCGCTCCGGGGTAAAAGGTGCTCCCCGGCGATAAATTTCATCCATCCGGTCATAGAACCAGACCCCGGAATTGATTGAATAAGCGGTTGCTACCAGTGACATCGTGCGGGGGGTGACGTGCGGGATGAGCTGCCGCAGCAGATTTCCGTGGCCGCTGCCCATCTGCTCTGGCGTGCCACCGACGAACAATACCCGTTTCCCTTGGCTCTCGCATAACAGCGCGCCATTTTTCTGGTCTCGGCTGACGATTCGCAGTTCCTGGGCATTGAGATTACTCAGCAGCAGGCAGAGGCAGACGGCCAGGGCCAGGCAGTTGCGGAGTTGCCAGGTAGGAGCTATTTTATAGCGACGGATGTTTTTCATAATCCTAAAAAAAGTAGTTGGGTTTTTGAATTATAAAATGATTGCGGTTAACCTCAAGACGAAGCCCGTAGGACGAGAAAACTGGAGGGGAGCCTCATAAAAGACAAGCACCCAGAGATGGTATGCTTGTGTCAAGCCAAAATAACGGTTTCGGCAGTAAAAAACGACTTTGTTCAGTTGCCAGTTTAGGCGGACGTTTTATCTTATCAGTATTGACCCGTGAACACCCCCGTAACCTTGTTCGCACTGATTATCATTGCTCCACAAACAACCCCTATCGGAGTTGTTCGCGTGGCGATGTCTTCCGTCCTCCGGAGTTGTTCGCGTGGTGATGTCTTCCGTCTTCCGGAGTTGTTCGCGTGGCGATGTCTTCCGTCCTCCGGAGTTGTTCGCGTGGCG
>CAZUCG010000401.1:0-3299 GCA_964619145.1 uncultured Lentisphaeraceae bacterium
AAATTTGTCCCGGCGGCTGAGGAATTGCCGATTATGCACAAGAATCTCCGGCGGGTGGAATTCGTCACCGCGGAGTGTGTCGGGCGTGCTCCTGGCGAGATGCTGCTGGCTACTCAATTCCAGACCTTGCGGAATAATCCGTTGCCGAAGGGCATTGAGGTCGTTTGGGCCGGGGAAGGCGAATGGGAAGTCACTCTGCGCGTATTCCGCGACCTGGGCATCGCCTTTGCTGTGGCCCTAGGCGGGATATTCCTGCTGCTGATTGTCCAGACCAACAGCATTCGTATCTCATTGTTGCTGATGTGCGCTATACCACTGACGATTATTGGCATCGCGCCCGGCTTCTGGTTGCTGAATTTCTTTGGCGCCGGTAACGTCGGTGGTTACGCCAGCCCGATCTTCTTTACCGCCACTGGCATGATCGGTATGATTGCCCTAGGCGGCATTGTGATCCGCAATTCTATTGTGCTGTTGGAGTTCATACAAGAGAGTGTGGCTCGGGGCACACCATTGCGGCAGGCGATTACCGAGGCCGGCGCGGTGCGATTCCGACCGATTATGCTGACTGCAGTGACGACATTGATGGGCGCTTGGCCGATTACTCTCGACCCGATCTTCTCCGGTTTAGCCTGGGCGCTGATTTTCGGGCTGTTGGCCAGCACTCTGTTTACGATGCTGGTGATACCGGCAATCTATCTGCTGATTAGCGAAAAAAATAATGAGGTGAAAATATGAAAAAATTCGGCTATCTGTTCTTTGTCGTCCTGGTGATTGGCTTTATCATCTCTGCGATGCTTTATCAGGCCGGATTCCTTTTTGCCGGCAGTAAAGTCCTCTCTGGCGAAAAAGCAGTCGCTCCGACAGAAATTCCGGAGACAGCCTGGAAGACACTGGTTGCCTCGAGTGCTGTTATCAACTACTCTGCTGTCGGCACGGTGCGTAGCCGCGAGGAAATCGATATTATTTCGCGGCTGCCCTCCGCCCGGGTCATCCAAGTGAATTACAACAATGGCGATTCTTGTACGGCCGGCGCGGTGTTAATCAAGCTGGAGGAGAAAGACTTACAAGCTGTACTCGGCGCCGCCAGGGCTAATCTCGCGGCAGCAGAGAGTCATCTGAAGTTCGCTCAGGAAGAATACGACCGCTATGCGCTGCTGGTCGAGAAGCAAGCCGTTGCCCGGCGGACGTTCGAGGAGTCGGTTAGTAACTTGAATACTGCTAAGGCGCAGGTTTCGATGATGACCCACGCGCTGGAGAATGCGCAGGTAAACTTGGAATATGCCAGCATCAAGGCGCCATTCGATGGTATTGTCGCGGAAAGGCATTGCGACCCTGGCGATTTGGCCACCCCGCAGAATCTGTTGCTGAAGATTTTCAATCCCGCCAAGCTGCAATTACGCGTCCCCATTCGGGAGAATCTCTTCCGAAAAGTAAAAATTGGTGCGCCGTTACTAGTCTCAGTCGAGTCCACTGGGGTGACTTACCAGGCCGAGATTCGGGAAATCATCCCTGCCGTCGATCCCGGTAGCCGGACTTTTCTGATCAACGCCTACCTCT
This sequence comes from uncultured Lentisphaeraceae bacterium, assembly GCA_964619145.1. Classification (GTDB taxonomy): domain Bacteria; phylum Verrucomicrobiota; class Lentisphaeria; order Oligosphaerales; family Oligosphaeraceae; genus JAAZIZ01. The sequence goes on from CAZUCG010000401.1 coordinate 1,558, forward strand.
CGGGTGATACTACTGGCTTGATGCCAGGGATGTTCGCAACCTGCGTAATTCCAATCGGCCAGAAGGATGTCCTGACTATCCCCAGCTCAGCGGTGGTAAAAATAGGCCAGTTGGAATATTTGCATATTCGCGCTGACAATGGCAAGCCAATGCGTATCTTGATTAAAACAGCGCCATTGGCGGATACTGCTATGCTGGAGGTAATCTCTGGGGCACGGGCAGGAATGAAATATCTGGAGGACGCACTATGAACGAACAATTATTGCCGGAAGAATACTTGCAGGCGATGGCAGAAGTGATTAAGCTGTTGGGGCACCCACAGCGGTTGAGGATACTGGAATTCCTGGATATCTACGGCGAGAGCTCGGTGAGTGTCATTGTCGAAAATATCGGCGCGCCGCAGGGCGCCGTCTCTCAGCAGTTGAACCGTATGCGGCGGGCTGGGCTAATCTCTTGCCAGCGCCGGGGGCGGCAGGTGATGTATAAGATATCTGCCATCAATTCCATGGCTATCTTGAATTGTCTGCGTAGTCAATATACTGGCCAAAAAGAAGGTCTGAAATGAGCAAATCCGTAGAAGCCAAAAAATTGTTTGTTGCTGGCGCCAATTGTTCCCAAGCGGTGCTGTTGCCTTTCGCCCAGGAATGTGGTCTGGACCGAGACACTGCTCTGCGACTAGCCTCCGGATTCGGCGGCGGGATGGGGCGATTGCGAGAGGTCTGCGGAGCGCTCACCGGTATGTTTATGGTCGCAAACCTGCTGTACGGATATAGTGATGTCACTGATAAGGACATAAAAGACGCGCATTATGCCCTGATTCAAGACCTGACAGCACGGTTCAAAGCCGAGACAGGCACGATCCTCTGCCGCGAATTGCTGGATTTACCAGAAAGCCAGGCTGATATACCGGTCTCCGAAGCGCGGACTGCGGAATTCTACCAGCGCCGTCCTTGTGCCGATTTGGTGGCCTTGGCCGCAAAAATAATGGCAGAATACATCTCTGCACAGCAACGCTCGCAGTCGGGCGCCGACAACGTGTAAGGGGAAAATGAGTCATCGCTCTGACCCAGCATTGCCAAAAATGCCGTATCTGTCCGATGCCGCTAGAGTCGCTCCAGCCAGATGTTTTCTGCTTCGGCAAGCGGAATTGCGAGGGTGCGTGCAGCGGTAGAGATATTAAAATAGGTTCCGTCCAGCGAGATATTTAGCAGAGTAATGCTCTCGCCTACAGTCAAGCCAAGCTTGTCCGGCTCCAGGATATTGCGTCCCAGATATGCCAGTATGCCCGTTTCGCCCTGCCCAAGTTCGCACAACAAGCAGCGTCGTTTGCGGTCGTGCAGACCCATCGGAGCCATTGCCTCGGTAAGATAGGTCTTCAGGGCTTTGGCATCCAAACGATTGGCGATGGCTTCGGAGAACAGCACGAAACGCTCAATGGTATCCTCGTCAACGATGTGCTCCAGCCGGCAGGCCGTCTCGCAGGCTTTGTCGATAGGCAGGCCGAGGATGCCGGAAAAGAACATCTTCAGGACCTCATGGTGGTACATAATCCGCTCTGCTACCGCTTTCCCTTTTGCCGTCAGCTGCACTGGACGATGAGTATTGTAGATAATCAAGTCCAATTGCAGCAACTGACGCAAGGCACCGGTGACTGAAGGCATAGTCACTTGTAATTTTTGGGCAATTCCCTTCGAATGAGCGTGCCCATCGACGGCAATGAGTTCGGCAATGGCTTCAAGATA
>CAZUCG010000402.1:0-3290 GCA_964619145.1 uncultured Lentisphaeraceae bacterium
GAATTCGCACAACGGTGTTCCTGAAAGGTTGTCCTTTGCGCTGTCTCTGGTGCCATAATCCCGAATCCTGGCATACGTACCCGGAGCTGCTGTTTTCAGCAGAAAGATGCACCGGATGTGGTGAATGTGTCAAGGTATGTCCAAACGGATGCCACACCCTGAAAGACGGCATACATACCTTCAACCGCTCCGCTTGTACTGGTTGCGGACGTTGTGTCAGACATTGTTTTTTCGCTGTATTGGAACTTTGCGGCAGCTTGCGTTCACCCCAATCCGTAATGGATGAGGTGCTTAAGGATCGGCCCTTTTACGAAAATTCTGCTGGCGGCATAACCGTTTCCGGGGGTGAGCCAATGGCACAGTTCGAGTTTACCCGCGACTTGTTGAAACTCGCGAAAGAAAATGCTCTGCACGTCTGCCTGGAAACCTGTGGATTTGCGACGGGAGAACAGCATCTCGAAATTCTGCCGTATGTAGATTTGTTTCTTTTCGATATCAAAACAATTGATTCGGAAAAACATCGTCGTTTCACCGGACAGGACAATACGCTTATTCTCGAAAATCTGCGCTTACTCGATCATGCAGGCGCAAAATTACATTTACGCTGTCCAATGATTTCGAGTCTGAATGACTCTGAGGCTGAACTAAACGGGATTGGTGTGCTCGCTAATAGCCTGACGCATATCCAGGAAATCGAAGTTGAGCCATACCACCCGCTTGGTGTTTCGAAAGCTCATCGATTGGGAATCGAAGATGGCTTTGAAGCCCCGCTCACCCCAAAAGAGGTTTCAGATCGCTGGGTTGCCCAGATTGCAAAAACAACAGATATCCCTGTAAGGAAGCAGTGAATGGTAGTTTTCTTGGGAAGGCAAGGTGATCTACCAATACTGGGATAAAATCGTTTCCTTTTTGCCCCTTGTAAATGATAATCATAGCCTAAGTTTTAATGCTAATTTTTATAACTTGTTAAAATCATTAGCTCACTGCAACTTTGTTGTCGCAACAACAGGGAAATTTAGTTAATTGGAGATAAAGAAGACAAGTAATTCACACCTCGATATTTAATGAAGTTATCCACACAACGCTCTTCAAGGCTAACAAAAAGCACAAAACACGTTTTTCACTAAACCAGGCGAATTTTGCCATCATTATGGGATGGCTATGAAAGCAAAAAAAGAAAGGACAAGCCGGATGTACAATATCGTGATTGGCTGTTACGGACAGGAAACCAACACCTTCAACCCTATGTTGACTACGCTGGAGGATTTTGGAGACCCGGAAAGCATCGTGCAGAAAAAGGATCTCTCTGATCTGCGCAGCTATAACCGGGCTTATGGCGAAATTCTGCAGCAGCGCAGCGACGTCAATATCCTCCCCAGTGTCGTCGCCTGGGCCGAGCCCTGGGGGCCTTGTCAGCGCAACGCCCACGAATGCATCAAGGGAGAAATCTTGCGCACCTGCCGGGAGGCCGGAAAGGTGGATGGAGTTCTCCTTTCCCTGCATGGTGCTATGGTACTTGAAGATGACGACGATGCAGAAGGTGATCTGCTGGAGGCACTGCGCCTGCAGCTAGGGCCGGATGTTCCCATTCACGCTGTGCTTGATTTGCACGCTAATATCACCGAAAAGATGCTAGGCAATGCGACTGTTATCATCAATTACCATACTTATCCTCATATTGATGGAGTTGACCGGGCCAAAGATTCTGCTCATATCCTGCTCGACTCTCTTGACGGCAAAATCAACCCAGTTATGAAGGCCTGCAAAATCCCCCTGTTACCGGAATTTATCCCGACCGCCTGGCCACCGGTGAAAAATTTCCAAGCCCATTGCGCTGCTCTCGAACAGCGGCCCGCTGTTATTAGTGCGACTATCGCTTATGGTTTTTTCTGTGCAGATATTGTTGAAAGTGGAGCCTGCGTTATTGTCATCACCGATCAGGACCCTGAAAAAGCGCAAAGGCTGGCTGATCAGCTCGGCGACGAAATTTGGGCCAAGCGGAAAAGTCTGTTGCGCAATTTTGTCGGTCTGGAAGAGTCTCTTGATGATGTGCTTGCCCATCCTGATCGCAGACCCTGCGTCTTTGCCGACTGCTGGGATAATCCCGGTGGGGGCGCCCCTGGAGACAGTACGCATATTCTGCGGCGCCTCCTGGAGCGCAAAGTCGAAGGGGCGGTTATCGCATACCTGCGCTCGCCGGAAACTGTCGCTCAAGCCGAAAAAGCCGGCGTTGGTGCCAGCATCGAGGTCTCTCTCGGCGGGATGTTTTTTCCGGAACTCTGTGGCGCTCCGGTGAAGGGCACTGCCTGGGTCAAAGCCATTTCCAATGGCATCTGTGATGCCCCCGGCAAACCAGAACGCGGCTTTCGCAGGATTGGCAAGCTGGCGGCTTTGCTGATTGACGGCCTGACTGTTATTGTCTGCAGCGGCTTTGCCCAGACCTGGACCCCGGAGGGCATCATTGCCTGCGGCATCGATCCTCAGAACTGCAGTATTATTGTCGTCAAGTCCTCGGTGCATTTCCGGCACGCCTTCGAACCGCTGGCCGCAAAAATCTATGATATTGAGGTGCCTGGCAAATCTGAACAGAAAATTGCCAACCTGACCTTCCGGAAATGCCGCCGACCTATCTTCCCGCTCGATGAATTTTCGGAAAATTGAGCCGAAATGAATTTAGGTCAGCGAGGGCATTTGCAGAGAACATAATCTACGAGAAACAAAAATAACCTGAATTGACTTTGCTGGATGTCAAATCGACTGGAACAAGATGATCTCAGGAAAAGTGTTGCTTCACTTTATTAGGCAAGGCATTTTATGTCGCCCCGTCGGGTCTGCTGCTTTAGGTTGGGCATTTATTCGGGTTCGCGCAGCCACGGGTAAAGTATTCCAACATAACATCAGAGAACTGAACCTCTGTGAAATTGCTTTGGCATTGTTTTCGTTTTCACCGCGCTTACTGCAAGTATTGCTAACACTTTTTCGCGCGACGCGGCCGGCCCGAAGGGCCAGACAAACATAACCCGGGGTGGAGACTGCCTCTATAACGGTGCCACTGCAGAAGAAGTTGATTTCATTCATTCGATGATCCCGGGGACAACAGGCAATTTAGCAATGATTTCGTTTGCTTTGTGGCGCCCTCCGGGCGCTGACTTTGGGGGAGTCGCTTACCCCCGGTTCCCTTGCCCTTCGGGCTGCGGTCACCGGGGGTTATGAATGTGCAGCCCTCCGGGCTGTCGAAAAGCCGAAAGAGGGTGGTATGGTTATGGCATAGATTGTAGCTCTGCTCCGCA
>CAZUCG010000403.1:0-3282 GCA_964619145.1 uncultured Lentisphaeraceae bacterium
GCAAACAGGTACGTAGGTGTCCGTGACCAGCACCAATGGCTGGCTAATCTCGTTTCCGTTGGCATCGAGGATGCGGGCGGTGAAGTTCTTGATATGTACTGGGAAGGTCGATTCCAGCGCTGGGCGGAAGGTGACCATAGTGCCGCTGCCGCTGGTATGTTGCTTTTCTTCCAGAACGACTTCGCCTGGGAATACCGCGATTTGCCGAGGTAACGCCGGATAGGCGGCAAAAACCAGGTCTTGCCAGAAGGAAGTATCCTTGAACCGCTTGCCCTCGGAGAACGCGCTGGAGAAGGGCTCGTTATTCCGGTTGTATTCAAAAAGTACCTTCCAGCCTTGGCTGAGCGTGGCCTGCAGGGCGGCGAAAGGTACGCGTAACTCGAAAGACCAGCCGAGGGCAGTGCGTTTGACTTCTGGCAACAGCCCGAGGTCGTATGGATTTTGCCTGCTTACGCCGCCCGAGTCGGTGACAAAACGGTAAACGAATGCGCCGCCGGAGTTGCCGACCGCAATCTGGTAGTGCGTCTGGGTGCCGTCTTGAGAGGGCGGCATAATGCGCAGGCAAGCGCTGTCACCATCTGGCCATTCCTGGTAGGTGACCGCCTTGCCAGTGAAGGCCTGAGAATCCGGCTGGACAATCTGGCCGGAGAAAATCAAGGCGTCGCCGTCGTGGCGGAGTCGGAATTCGACCGGATCCGGCGCCAGTTTGAAGGTAGCAAAACCGAAAAAATGCTGCCAAGTGGTGTCTGTCGTCGTACAGCCAATCCTCTTAAAGAAGTATTTCGAATTGAAATCGCGATACCAAGCCGGAATGTTGTATTCCGCAAAAATGCTCTCGCATTTGCCTAACGTCTCATCCAGGCGTTTTTGCAGGCTGTCGAGATCCGGCTGCAGTAGGCTGACATAGCGGAAAGATGACCCGCTCAACGACCATTTGCCATAAGTCGAAAAATCCGCTTTGCCTGGAGCCTGATCCAGAGCCGTCATCGCCTCGCGATAATTCTGCAGCATCAGCTTGAGCTGCTCCGAGGACTGCTCGTGCACGGTCTTGCATTCGCCCAGCTTGCCTGCCTTGGCCAGTTCTACCAGCTGGTAGTTAGTCTGGTTGATATTGCTGTAAATCACCGCCGCCTTGAGCATCCGCAGTATATCTACAAAGTACGGGTAGGTGCCTGCTTTGAAATGGCGCTGTTCGTCCGGCTGAGCATTGGTTTGCGCAAATACCGCTGCGGCTGCCGCTTCGGCCCGCAGCAGCGCAGTGTGATTTTGGGCCAGGAAGGCCGGCAAGTCCAGCTTGCTGCTGCTTCTGTTCGCGTTAAAACCCTCAGGATCATAGGCGTAGGCCAGCGAGAGCATATCCGCAAACAGCGCTACTAGTCGCTGACCGTATCTCTCGCCCCATAAGCCGGTGGCGGCTCGTAAGGCCAGCGTCTGCAGCCATTCCTGCGGATAGCCGACTGGCAATTCCGCGCGGCTGAATTCACGCGAGCCGGGGAAATTGCTGTTCCAGGAGTATTCCGCAAATAGTACCTTGTTCTGAGCGCTGAAATCGTAATCGTCGGCAAGCCAGAGTTTCAAATCTTGCCGACGCGGAGTATGTAAGGCCGATTTGAGCATCGCGATTTCAGGTGACAGCAGCGCGAGCACATCGCGATGGGAGTTGCGGGTCTCCCAGTATAACCAAATCTGGTGGTTGGGAACAGCATCGTAGAAGGCGCGCATCTCTTCTCGGCCACTTTCACGCAGACAGAAACCGATGGCCGCCGGCAAGGCCGCGTCAAGACGGCGCAGGTAGTCGCGGTTGCTGGTGACGTATTTTTCCGCCGTGGCACGAGCCGTCGCCGTGTCAGATAGACGTAAAGCCGCACGCGCACCAGCGTTGCTGAGGTATTGCCCGGAATACGGATATTGCGAAATCGAAAAATCGATATCCTGGCCTTTGAAGCAGGTTAAAATTTCCGTCCACAGTGCGGTATCAGCCTTGACTCGATCATCGCCATAGAGCCGTTTGGTCTCGGCATCGCGTTTACTCCAGAGCGCCGGATCATTCGCACCGCCGGAGTCGACTGTATGGTGGTTGATGAAGTCGAAACCCGCAGTGCGGCAGAACTCCGCATAGCGGGTATTGATTTCGCGGTGCCAGTCGAGATGTCCCCAAGTGGCGATATGCCGGCCATTGTAAACCAGCAGATCCTTGAACTTGGGGTCGTTGGCGTCTGCCGGGTTATTCGCGTCGCCAATGCTAATGGAATTGCCGATGCGGCCAGCCCTGATGCCATTGGCGCGCGCGTAATCAGTGACTTGCCGCATCAGCGCAGCCATCTTTGGGTCGTAGTGCGGGGCTTTGGCATTGAGACGACGAATGTAGGAATAATATGGCACATAAGGCAGCTGGGCAATGGCGTTGACTTTGTTGCGCAGAGCCCATTTCAGCGAGGCTTGCATAGTAGCCAGCAGCTCATCTGGATTGCCGCGGTTTAACGGACCCAGTGGAGAGAATTGCAGTGCGAAACGGCGGCTGGCAAAATCCGGCCAGTCGGCGACTGCCGCCGGGTGGATGACCACCTGACCATTGTCGGTTACGATAAGGAAGCGCAAAGTCACCGCGGCATACAGCAGTCCGAGCTCACCTTTGCCGCGCAGGATAATGCCATTACTAGTTGGTGTCAAGGTATATGCCTGGGCAAATCGACTGTCGCCGTTGTCGGGCACCACGGCTGCCTCGGCGGCTTTCTCGTCCCAAGCCGCCAATATCACATTGTATGCATCGGGCGCCGGCGTGTCGGCGCTGCTGACTGTCAGCGGAAGCGCGAGCTCGCTGACTCGCGACTCGAGCTCCTCAATAATCACCGCTCGGAATTTCGCGGTCTCCATACCGCTGACAACAAGTTTCCTCAATGGCTGCGCTGCTGAAAAACTGATCTGTTTTGGGACCGGCAATAATTCGATTTTGCGTTCTTGCAGTGCGGACCAGTTGTTCTGCAGTTCTGCAGTCTCGTCGGCAAATCCCGAAAATAAAAAAAATGCCAGACCCAGTAACAAAATTATCACCTGCATAGATGTCCCTTGCTAGAAGTATTGCGGCCAAAATAAAAAACAACTGAAAAAATCCACGGCCCGTCCGGCAACTGCTCTTCCGCCAGTCTGCCTACGTGCTTATCTATACTTTAATATTGCCAGAAAAGAATTGCAACTCAGAGCCCAAAAATGCTCTCCCGGCGGCGCAGGCTCTCCCGGCGGCGCAGGCTCTCCCGGCGGCGCAGGCTCTCCCGGCGGCGCAGG
>CAZUCG010000404.1:0-3279 GCA_964619145.1 uncultured Lentisphaeraceae bacterium
GTATATAACAGATTTTGCCAGCAGCATTTCACAAGAAACAGTTGTTTTTGAAGCGACTGCAAAACTTATTGTTATCACTATTTATTAACCTCGGGCGTCTTGCAACCGAGCAGCAAGATTGCAAGATAGAAAGGCGATTATGCATTATGCAATTGTGCCTCTCAGCCACGATTAGTCTCGGCCTCTGCGAGAATGCAGGCAAGATATTTCTTGGCGCGAGCCTATTCGATAGACAAGCCCGCTAAATGAAATTTCGGCAATATGGTTTGGGTGCGATTCTGATATTTTTTGCGTAGCCGGAACTGGAGGTTCAGGGTCCCGGAATTAATGATTTCGACCGGGAGGGGTAGAGTCAGTTGTTGTTGCTGAGTGGTTTGGGGGGCATGATTTTTCCGAAATAGTAGTGTGTCATCGTGGAAAATCTCAAAAATAGCTGGATACGAGATGGGGAAGCTGAGGTCCAGGTGCAAGCGCAAGGCTTGGTCGCTTGGAGCTAAGAATACTCGTAAAATTGACTGTTCGCTCATCCGCAAGCCCTTGCCTGATAAACGTGCATCTTCAGGCAATTGCAAGGCTGGATAAGGCTGCATAGCGTTAAACCTGATTGCCTCACCTTTACTGAGAGTCCGTTGCTGCAAGCCAGGATAATCTTGGCTGAAGGAAGCCCCCTCCTGTTGCCGCAGCAGGAATTGTGGCAAGTAGCGTATCGTAGAGGTGGTTTCGCTGGCCGGCTTGGTGAAGAGTTCGGCCAGGAAACCATCGTCGTCGTCTTGGTTGACTGGCAGTGAGCTGGTATTTTCACTCAGGAAGAGCAAATAATTGCCTGCCGGCAGGCTTTTTAGGCTGACCTGGTAGGAATACGGCTGGCCGAATTGACCGCCTACTTGCTTGCTCTCTGTCTGCCAGAGCCGCCTGCTCTGGAGTTCCTCTGCGAACAAGTTTACCTTAACAGTATTTTTTTGCAAATCAAGATCGTGTTTGAGAATGATATTGAGGTTATCAACTTCATAAGGCTGAGTGAACATCGAATCTAAGGCGTGGGTCATATCCTGTTCGTCTTGGCAGAGTTGCCAGTTGCCTATTTCGAGGACCTCTGGCTTCTCCGACAACGCGATGTCGCCTGACCCAGTAATAGCCTGGCGGCTAAACAGTGAGCGCTCTTTGGGTAGTAAACTCATTTCTGCCAGGACAGTCGGTGCGATGTCGGTAATAGTGCAAGGTAGAGAGTTGAAGATGGTGGCGGTGTTTTTATCACCAGGGCGCTTAATCAAGGTCACAATTTCAGGAGTGTAGCGTTCGCTGTGATCACCAGTAATCACAATCAGCGATTTTTCATATAGCCCGAAGTGCTGCAACTTCTGCAGCAGCAATTCCAGCACCTTAAAAGAGGCCCGCATTTGTTTTTTGACATCGGTATTGTTGCTTACTTCGAGTTTTTCATTCAGGACAATGGCTGTATGTCCGCCCTGGAAATGCAGATATTTGAAGCTGTGGTCGAAGTCTCCGACTTTGCTTTTGCTGTTTAACTGCTGGTAAAACAGCAAGTCTTGTGGTAAGGAAGGCTGGTTGATGGGTGTTTCGTCGCGCGGGGTGAGGAAAGGGTCGGTCACGCTCAAAAAGTGTTTTGTCAATAACGGTTTAAGAAAATAAGGGATAAGTCGGTTAAAAAGGATATCCAAGTAGAGTTTGTGCGAGTTGCTGTTTTCGACTCGGTTACTGACATTGGCCAGTAAGTCGGGGCTGTAACTGATGGTCTGCAAAATAAATGGATAGCCCTCGCAGCGATAGCCCTCACGGTTGAAATTCACGAAGAGAGATTCTGCTGAATGGCAAGCGCGTTGGAGGTACTCGGCGTGAAGATTTTCATTGACGTCCGGCAGTGGACCGGTATATTCGTGGCTGGTGAGGATGGCAGGGACTGCAAGGCGAGTGCTGGGTTTGGGACTACGCATCTGATCAAAGCAAGTGAAGTCGCGCAAGGGCGCGCGCATTTCAGGGTATTCGCGCCAAATCTGTTTAAACAGATATTCTCCCAAGCAGTCCACTACTATCACCAGGACGTTGTTTTGTCGGCCGAAGGTGCTTTTGTCGTGTTCGGTGATCGAATAATCATAGAAGTCATATTTCGGCTGGGTGTAATTCATCAACCTGTAGGCCAAGGGTAGGATTTGTGGCAGCAGGACGATAATGACCAACTTTGAATAATGCTTGTGGCACCAATGCCGATAGCGCCAGCAAAGAACGAACGGCAAGCCGAAAACCGCGAAGTTCAGTAGCCAAATCAATATTGTCAGCCAGTTGAATCCCATCTGCTCGATCTGATATTCGGCGAAGGCGTCGGCTAAAATGCCCTGCTGTATCCAGATTGAAATGCTCAAGGCCAGTATGCCAGCGCATATCCAAGAGAACAAACGCCTGCTGCGCAAAAAAAATAGTGGTAAAAAAAACAGCAATATCAAGGCCAGCCAAGTCAAGGCGCTTCGGGTTAATAAATCGCGCAATCCGAAGGTGAACTCGCCGCTATTATAGCAATAAAGCGCAATGGCGGGAATAACTAGCGAACTCGCCAGGAGTATAGAAGCGAGGAGGGCGGGCAGAATATTGTTTGTTAGCGTTTGCGTTTGCGGATTGTTGCTCATATCTCCTGACTCGTTTCTGCTGCGGAAATTAATCCAAATCGATAATTATAACAACGAGCCCGAAGGGCGCACAATAGCGGAGCCTTCGGGCTGATTGAAAATCAACGCAGAGGAGCAAAATGCAGCAAGAGTTATTTGTCGGATAAGTATTGGCTTTTTGCTTTGTCCCGGAAAAGCTGTGTCCTGCACCAAGTTTTGAGTTGGCGGAAAAAGAATGCGGTCGCGAATGCTCCAGCCAGTGAAGCTTGTAAAATAATGCTACCAGTACCAGCATCAATATAAGCCATAAATATATTCATATAACTCCTCTGTAAGGCATTCTACTGGTTGCTGTCGGCCAAGAGCATCCTCTAAAAAGATGTTCCTCGACTAGCCTAATAGTACGCAAAAATTACTGCATTTCTACTGAAAATAAAAAATAAGCGAAATAAAAGTTAATCTACGAAAGTCGATTGAGACCGACGGCGCAAGCTGTAACGACGGCGTCCTCGCCTATTGGCGCCAACTTAAGCTGAAAAACAGCTAAGAGCTCTGACACAGCCATCCCATAGCGATGGCAGAATTTGCATAGTTTCAGAGTTCCTGACCCCGTCTGCTCAAAAAGTAAAATTTAAGGGAAAAGGGGTTGTGGCTAATAGCT
>CAZUCG010000405.1:0-3277 GCA_964619145.1 uncultured Lentisphaeraceae bacterium
CACCAAGCTTGGTTGCGGCTGAAAATAAATATTAACTTTTTAAGGGCCTGAAGCACGAAAACCGCGGCAAAATGTCAACTGTCTAATTTGCCCGTCCTTCAGCCAATAATTCATAGCCGCGGTGCGTTAAAAATAAAACAACCTAGATTTTTCAGGCAGCCGCTTCAGCGCGGATATTTTAGCATTATTTATCATTATGAAACTAAGTGGCAATCTAACTGGCGACATCCTCTCTCCGCGTGGTTTTCCTCAAGCGACTCTAGTCTTATGCCGTTGGCAGCGTTATTTTTTGCTATCGCTGACCCTCTGCCTGATTGGTCTGCTGTTCTGGGATTGGCGCACTGTATTATTGGTCGTCAACACCCTGCTGACGATATTCTATCTCACTGCGACTTTGCACCGGATGGTCATTATCGAGCTAGCCCTGCGTCGACCACGGGAAATACACATCCCACCCGAAAAACTCACTGCTCCGCCCAATGGTCGCGAATGGCCGCGCTACTTGGTCATCCTGCCGATGTACCACGAGGGCGAGGTCCTGCCTGAATTGATCGCCGGCTTAGAGAAACTCGACTACCCCACCGACCGTCTGGAAATCCGGCTCTTGATCGAGGCCGATGACGACGAGACCCGCAGCGTCGCCGAAAGTCTAAATATGCCTAAGCAATTCAAGATTGTGCTGATCCCCCCCTCGCAGCCGCGCACCAAGCCGAAGGCCTGCAATATCGGCATCGAGGACGCCGAGGCCGACTACCTGGTCATTTACGACGCCGAGGACAAACCCGAGCCCGACCAGCTCAAGAAAGCCGCTTGGGCTTTCTGGCAATGCCCAAAAGAAATCGCCTGCATCCAGGCCAAGCTAGGCTATTACAACCCCGACTGGAACTTCCTGACCCGTTGCTTCACGGCCGAATACGCGACCTGGTTCGGACTCTGCCTGCCCGGACTCGACTGCCTGCAATCGCCAATACCGCTCGGCGGTACCTCGAATCACTTCAAATTCGACATCCTGCGCGATATCGGCGGCTGGGACGAATACAACGTGACCGAGGACTGCGACCTCGGGCTGCGGCTATTTAGCGCCGGCTGGCGGACCCGCATCCTGGAATCGACGACTTGGGAACAAGCCTGCCCCAGCCTGCCCTTCTGGATTCGCCAGCGTTCACGCTGGGTCAAGGGCTATATCCAGACCTACCTCGTGCATACCCGCGACTTCTGGAATCTGCACCGTAAATTCGGCTTCTGGAACAGCCTGCATTTCCACCTCTTTATCGGCGGCAACTCCTTCAGCCAGCTGATCAACCCGCTGTATTGGATTATGACCCTGACCTGGATTATCTTCCGACCCCAGGGCCTCGACCAATTCTTCCCCACACCAGTATTTGTGATGGGTGCCTTCTGCCTCTTCGTAGGGAACTTCGTCTTCGCTTACACTAGCGGCATCGCCTGCGTTCGTCGCGGTGTCGGCTACCTCGCGCCTTACGCCATCCTGATGCCCTTCTACTGGATGCTGATGAGCGTCGGCGCCTGGAAAGGCTTCTGGCAAATCATCAGCAAGCCCCACCATTGGGAAAAAACCAAACATTTCGCCAACCCCAACTCTAACTCCAATCTATGAACGCTGTACCCACCACCACCACCGACTGCGGCAGCACTAGAAAAAATTGGCTGCTCTGCCTCGCTTTTATCGGCCTGGCGGTATTATTCTATTGCCTGCCGACTCAGTTTAATCTGGCGATGGAGCGTTATAGCAGCATTGTAGAATCTCTGCGCAGCGGCCAGAACTGGGGCCGCCAGGCCTTGGTCGGTAGTTTGGAATACGCGCCCCTGCCCAGCTTATTCCTGCTAACTTGCCAGGTCCTGGGCGAGTCCTTCAAGCTCACGGCCGGCAAGCTCTACAGCGCCATCTGCCAAGCGGTACTAGTGTTAATGCTGCTCTTCTGGCAGAAGAAATACGGCCAGGCAAAACTCCTGCTACCCTCCACCGCGCTAGTGCTACTGCTGATTTGCTGTTTTCCACCACTGCGTGCGCTGATGGCTTACGCCGCCACCTCGCCGGCCTGGCTGACCGCGGCGTTATTCGGCGGGCTCTTCTATCAACTCTGTCAGTGGCAGCAGAGCCAAGAACTGCGGCCGCTAGTAATGGCTGCCGCCTGCTTGTCGTTGCTGGTTCTCTGCGGTAGCTGCGGTATCTTGCTGGCCCTGGGAACTATACCGGTGGCACTGCGGGAAATCCGCACGAAAATCTCGGACAACGAAAAATTCCGTGGCCTGCCCACCCTATTACTGATGCCGCTCGGCTACTCACTATTGCTATATTTCGTCTGGAACTGGCTAGTGATGAACGACCCGTTCTTCTTCCTGCGCGACTATTGGTCCCGGGCCAGCTCGTTACCACTCTCAACCCTGGGGCACTTACCTGCTGCTGCCTTCTGGTTGGGGGTACTATTTTTACTACTCCTGGCTTTAATCGCGACCTTGTCATTTGACCGAAAATATAAATCCGCGGCTCGCCTTCTGCTACCGGTCGCGTTATTACTGCCCTTACACTTCCACTTCACGCAGGTAATGCAGGTCTATTCCGGCTGCGCGCTAGCCTACTGCCTGGCTGCTCTGCTGGCACTAATGTTGGTACTGAACACTGAAAAAAACAGCTGGCGCTGGCGATTATTGCTCAGCGCGCTATCCTTAGCGCTGCTGTCCAGCAGCCTGCTTGTTACTAGCAATGCCTACCGCGGCAGCATCAGTCTCGCACCACAACCCGAACAGCTGACCGAGTACATCGACCAATTTTGGCCAGATTCACGCATTATGCTCTACGGCTTGCCACTGGCAGTAACCTACCCAGACCTGAAAGAAAAACGCTTCCAGGCCAGACTCGATTACCAGGAAGCGGATTTCCTGCGGCAGGCTTATGACGAGCAATTGCACCTCTTGGTGCCGCCACTAGACGGCAAATATTACCCCGCCCGCAAATCCGCCCTGGCCGATATCTATACCCAAGGCCGGCCGTGGCTGTTCCTGGAAAAACAGTGGCCCGGCGGCTGGCAGCTCTGGCGCTGCGTTATCCCGCCGAAAGGCGAATCGAAGCTCGACATCCTGCGCTAACCTCCGCACCCTGCCGCCTTAGACTGGCAGGGTTAAGCCGATGCCCAGCAGTAGCCCGAGCTGATAGACCACAAAGGTCAGCGCATAAGCCAGGATCAATAACCCGATAGACTGGGCGAAGGCCAACGGCCAAGAATGCAATTCCCGCTTGACGACCGCGAATGTCGCC
>CAZUCG010000406.1:0-3272 GCA_964619145.1 uncultured Lentisphaeraceae bacterium
AATGCCTGTTTCAACAACAAGAGCCGGAATAGATGCGTTTTTTGACAGCGTTCATCGCTTCGTTGTCTGTCTTCAATCCGAGAGTTATTTAGTTCTACTCTTGTTCAGTTATTAAAATTGTTTTATGAAAATGATGCTGTAATATAATAACTGTCAAAAATTTATCATCTACTCGCAATCTATGTTAAAACCAAGAACGACTACTGATGATAGTGTGATGCCATTTGTTGAGTGTCGGGGCAAGACGTGTGCAGATGGATTACCCGGGACGACTGTTTTTGACCATTGCCGTTATGCAGGTGTAGTGGCTGAGGCTTTGTATGCTCTGTTACCAAAAAGTGTAAAATTTCTATACCCTGTATCCCCGGGGTTGATGGTATCTTTGCATGACCTCGGGAAGGTCTCTCCTGGATTTCAAGGTAAGTACTTCATGCCAGTGCTGAGTAAGTTTTCACCCTCCTGGGCAAAAATCTGCCAAAATATGGGAGCCAACACTAATCATGCAGAGGTGGGCGCCGAGGCATTGCGGGTTGTATTTGAGAGTCAGGATAAAGCACCAGTGATTCAAGCAATTGCCGCTCATCACGGATATCGACCCCAGAAGATCGATATGCTTAGCGATAGGAATGCTTGGCAACTGGAACGGCAAAAACTTATTCGTGCCCTGGAGCAGGAATTCCAGCATCAGATTTCTAAAGGTGAATTGGAAAAAGGCCGGGCAGATTTGCTTACTGGTTTGATGTGTGTGGCTGATTGGATCGCCTCAGATGAAAAATATTTCCCCCCAGATGAAGCGCCACTCAGCGCAGACGAACTCTCAGGCCGCGTGCGGGATGTATTGCAGGAATGTGGGTTCCGTCACACGGATATTCGCAGCGGGTTGTCATTTTATGATATTTTCCAATTTGATTTACGCCCAGAGCAGTCGACGCTTATTTCTGCGGTAAATACTCCCAGAGTGTATATTCTGGAGGCTTCAATGGGGTCAGGTAAGACGGAAGCGGCATTGTATGCGGCTTATAAATTAATGGCTTCTGGAAGTAATCACGGCCTGTATTTTGCCCTCCCTACTCGGCTGACCAGCGACAAAATTCATACTCGAGTAGCGGCATTTATGGAAAAGATCCTCGTCTCCCCACAAGCCGTGAAACTCGCTCATGGTCAGGCTTGGCTGAGTGAATATGCTCGTGGCAATCAGGATGACGGGAGGTTACGGACTCCAGCCTGGTTCTCGCCTGCAAAGCGTGGCCTGTTGTATCCATTTTCGGTTGGCACCATTGATCAGGCGCTTTTGGCTGTTATGAATGTAAAACACAGTTTTGTGCGACTTTTTGGCTTGGCTGGAAAAGTTGTTATTCTGGATGAAGTACACAGCTATGACCTCTACACAGGAACAATTCTTGATTCGCTCGTTAAAACTCTCAGGGATAGCGGCTGTACGGTGATTATCCTTTCTGCGACCCTGACAAAATCGCGACGGCAGAAACTGCTTGCGGCAGATTGTGGTACCGATAATGGCTATCCGCTGGTTAGCGGAAGGCCGGCAGATGCTCAGTTGATCACGACAAATCTGCCCAAAATTGACCGGAAGACAAAGGCTGTCGCGTTAAGCTGGTTGTTTGGCGATGCAGAGGTGGTGGTTGCTGATGCACTGGAACAAGCCCGGAAAGGGTGTAATGTCGTCTGTATCGCCAATACTGTGAAAAAGTCACAGCTGTGGTATCGAACACTTCTAGCGGAAATGTGTGCCGAAGACAGTAATTCTGTGAAACAAGGTTTGCTGCATTCTCGTTTTCCGATGTTTCAGCGTGAGGCTATTGAAGATGACTGGATTGAGGCACTGGGTAAAGGTGAGATGAAGCGCCCGACTGGCTCGATTTTAATCGCTACCCAAATTGTGGAGCAGAGTGTCGATATAGATGCTGATTATATGATTAGTGAACTGGCACCGGTGGATATGCTACTGCAACGGATGGGGCGTCTTTGGCGTCATAACCGGCTGAATCGTCGCTGCGAAGCACCTGCTTTTACGGTAACTCTTGAAAATGAGCCCTCGTTAAATACTCAGGCAGAGGAAAAAGACTTCCAAAATTGTACTGGCCCCGGGTCTTGGTATGTCTATGCGCCTTTTGTATTCTTGCGCACCTACGAGTTGATGATAGAACGGGAAGCCGTTATTATCCCTAGCGATATCCGTTTCCTTTTGGAATCGATTTATGACGACAGTTTTCAGATAAATGAGTCTGGCCTGCATCAGAACTTGCAACGCAAAATGCAGGGCCGGCAGAAAGAATTGCAGGCCCGGGCAATTTCCGCCGGGGTCAATGTTACTTCTTTACCAATTCGCTCTGATGATGAAGAAAATCCCCCGACTCGTTATAATTCGCGCCCGACAGTCTCCTTGCTGATTGTTCGCGATATTGATATCGCCGTCGCACATCACACAGTCTCCTTAACTTTGCTGAATGGCGAAGAAGTACTTGTCAACCAATATATAAAGAATATCGAGGTGACGCGAACACTGTATCGAAATATTGTCTCCGTTCCCAAAATAGGTGCTTTCTTCGAGGTGGAAAAAGATACCAGGATACTACAGCAGCATTTTTTTGCTTCTGAAATGCCATATATTTGCAAGCTGGACAGAGATGGAAAGAGTCTGCTGTTGTATGATACAGGCAAGCCGCTTGGTTGGTCCTATCGAGAAGATTTCGGTGTTTGCCGCCCTGGCTGCCGGTGTGACCGCCATGCTGATCACCCGCTCGGTCTCTGACATGCTGCGCGACGCCCATGATGGTGATCCTGATTTCAAACAATCTGATAACGATTGGCTCTGCTGGGCCGGTGGCGTGGGGGGCTCTCTTGTTTTTGCGTTCAGCCCTGTGATGTGGTCGCAGGCCACAATTGTTGAGGTCTATACACTCAACGCGTTCTTTCTGATGTGGATCTTCCTGCTCTCTTACCGCTGGATGCGCAAGCCATCTGATCGAATTTTGTGGCTGACCGCGTTTGTATTTGGCCTGGGACTGACCAATTATCAGGTCTTGCTGCTAGCCGCGCTGCCGCTGGTGATTGTGATATTTTTGAGAAACATCGGGCTGTTCCGTGATTTTCTTCTGATTGGAATTCCAGTTCTGCTGACCTGCCATATCCTGCAGATTGGTTCAATGCTGCCCGCTTCGCCCGGAACTCAGGCGATTGCCTACGCTAAATCCGCTCCTATACTCAAAACCGCGGTGCCTTCGATAACCATGCTGGTGATAGGGGTTGTCGCG
>CAZUCG010000407.1:0-3264 GCA_964619145.1 uncultured Lentisphaeraceae bacterium
GCCACCCCATCAGGGCGTGGATAAATTTACAGACAAGAAAGTCAGGATACTGCTGAGTCTCCTCGTACATAGTGAGTAGATAGGCATTATGCAGGGTCATATATGCGTCAAAAAAACATTTTCGCTCGACATATTCAGGAACCCGAACAAACATAAAATGCGCTATAGGTATCAGCTTATTATTGGGAACTAGTCGTTTTATTGCCCGGTAAACATAGTCAGTAAAATGACTGTCTTTAGGAGAAGGTGGCAAACCGATGGATTTGATGATCCGCTCAATGTCTTCGACCTTAAAGCTCACCTGCGCAAAGGGCGGTTCAGTAAAATAAAGCCAAGGCTCGTTGGATTACCTCATTGGGATGTTCATCGGTCCAATTTTCATATTCTTCACGATAGTCTTCAAGCAGATCAATGGCAGCAAAAATCTCAGATAACTTTTCCTCATACTCGCGATGCCTTGTGAATTCCTCGACAAGGTCGCCCAGTTCTTTGTCTTCAGAGTCGAGCGGCAGCTGTTTTATCATAGATAATATTTGTTTTGGCTGAAGAGTCATATCTGCATTTCCCAGTATCTCCTCACTAATTGCGGCTGCACTCGCTTCTTCAGTTAGAGACGCATTTTCAAACGCGGAAAGGGAAGCAGAGTTGCGCTGTTCTGACTCTATGTTTTCAAACAGCAGCGCTTGTATTTTTTCCCGCTGCCACAGGGGCATAAATCATTTCGGCCAATTTTTACCATTTGCTTCTCACTTTTTATTTACTGATAATATGTCTGTCCTAATGCTACTATGATGCTGATAATATAATGGAAATTTGTAAATCTTCCTCTTGGAATGTCTTTTTTTGGGCTGACTAAAGCGCTGGCCGGAGGGGGCGAAGCCTGGTCACAGGCCGGAATAACGTGAGCTAAGAGCAATATTTCTCGTACGCTCGAACAAGGAAAGAACAGCGGGTTGTTATTTCGGGGCCTGTCCGAATAGCACCGCTACGGTGCTGCTCCAGGGCAGGAGCCGGCCCACCGGCAAGCTATCGCGCAGGCGCTGGATCGACTCCGGCGGCAACCCGGCCAAGTGCAGTCGCTCGGCGTAGCTGCCAGCGCGTTCGGCGAACCAATGCTGTATTTGTGCTGCGCTGATGACCTGCTCGCGGTGGAAGGTTAAGATTTCAACTTGGCAGGCGAAGCCGGCCGCAGCGCTGAATTCTTCCCGCAGGGTGTTCTCATCCCAGGCTAGTCGAGGGTCCTGGCTGTTGTTATAGACCTTTTCTTCAGCTGACTCAACTTCTGAGCGCCAGTCTGCTGAGCCAGAAGGCAGAAATTTGCTTAAGCGTTGGCCATACCGAGGGATGTTTTCTAGGAGGCATAACCGGCCACTAGCAGCGAGCAGGCCCCGTAGAATGGCCGCCAAGGCTGGCCGGGAGGGGCAGTTGACTAGGGCATTCCGGCCGATAATGGCGTCAAAACGGACCTCGCTGTGCTGCTGCTCGGCCAGTAACAGCGGTAAGTTCTGGGCTAGGCCGGTAAGGATTTTTGGTTTGCGCAAGGCTGGCAAGTTCTGTGATTGCTCCAGTAGCAACTGCGCTGCTGACTGGTTGCTGACTAGCGTCCAGATACCGCCCTCGGGCGTCTGTCGCAATGCCTCCCAGGTGAAGACGCCGCTGTCGCCAGAGAGGTCCAAGACGAGTTCGTGACGCTGTAAGGCGATTTTGGCAAAAATATGCTCCCGGAGATTGCCGAGGACATTGCTTTGGGCATCTACCGCCCTGGCCAGCCAACGCTCAGCGGCTTTGTCAGCAGGACTGAAGCTGAGGATCTCGGGCGGGGCGAGCTTGCCTTCGTTTTCCAGCAGCGCGGCCAATTGCAATTCCCGCCGTCGGCGGACTGAATCGGCTAGGCCTTTCTCGTAGCCAATTTCGCCAGGCTCGTAAAATATTTTTCCTTGCAAAGCGGTGGGCAGGTATTGTTGGGCGACCCAGTGGTCCCGGTAAGCGTGCGGGTACTGATAGCCCACACCGTGGCCAAAGCCCTCCTTGTCGCGACTACCATCGCGCAGCTGGTTCGGGACCTCGCCGTCGCGTTCTTCACCAATCAGCTTCAGGGCATCAAAAAAGCCCATCACAGAATTGGATTTTGGCGCGGTGGCGCAATACAGCGCCGCGTGGGCCAGAGGATAATGCCCCTCAGGCAGGCCAATGCGGTCAAAAGACTCCGCCGCGGCGAGCACGAACGGCAGCGCCTGCGGGTCTGCTTGGCCGATGTCCTCACTGGCAAAAATAACCATCCGGCGAAAGATGAATCGCGGGTCTTCCCCAGCATAGACCATCTTGGCCAGCCAGTAGAAGGTCGCATCTGGGTCGGAGCCGCGCATTGATTTGATGAAGGCGCTGATGGTGTCGAAATGGTAGTCGCCTTCGCGATCATAGAGGACTGCTCGGCGTTGAATCGATTCTTCCGCGACCGCCAACGTGATCAGAATGCGTCCGTCTGGATCTGGTTCAGTAGTCTCCACTGCCAGCTCTAAGGCATTCAGGGCGGCTCGGGCATCGCCATTAGCGACGCTGGCGAGGTGCTGCAGCGCGTCTGCGCAGACCTCGGTCTCCAGTTTGCCGAAACCGCGCTCCTTATCCCGCAATGCTTGCTGGACAATAGCCAGGATGTCGCTTTCCTCCAATGGCTTCAGCTGAAAAATCCGGCTCCGGCTGACCAAGGCTCGGTTGACGGTGAAGTAGGGGTTCTCGGTAGTAGCGCCTATCAGGATCACAGTGCCGTTTTCTACCCAAGGCAATAATGCGTCCTGCTGGGCCTTGTTCCAGCGATGGACTTCGTCGATAAATAGGATGGTGCGCTGCTGGAACTCGCCTAGCCGCCGCTGCGCGGATTGCGTAATCTCTCGCAAATCAGCTATGCCTGCCATAACTGCGTTCAGAGTCACAAAAACACTCCGGGTGGTATTGGCAATGACACTGGCCAGAGTCGTCTTGCCAGTCCCTGGCGGACCATAAAACAGCAATGATGAGAGCTGATCGGCCTGAATGGCACGACGCAGCAGCCGTCCCGGCGCCAAAATGTGCGCCTGGCCGATGTATTCTTCCAGAGAGCGCGGACGCATCCGGGCAGCCAAAGGCTGCTCGTCCTTCAGCAGCTTCTCGCGGATATGATCAAAAAGATTGCGCATATTTGCAAAGTGAAAAAAAGATGTACCGACGGCGTCACGCCTATTGGCGCTAACTTAAGCTAAAAAACAGCTGGGAATTCTGACACAGCCA
>CAZUCG010000408.1:0-3261 GCA_964619145.1 uncultured Lentisphaeraceae bacterium
AGTAGGGCAGATCGGCCAACCAGAAGACGTCGCCCGGGCCGCCATATTTTTGGCGGCCAAGGCGGCGAATTATATCACTGGGCAGGTCCTGTGTGTCGATGGCGGCCTAGCGATGTGAGATAATTAACGGAGGCTTAAGCGCCTTTCAACATCGCGGCGATGTCTGCCTCTGGAGTGGTAATCGGCTTGATCTGGAACGTATCGACCAGAATCTTGGCCACGTTGGGAGAGAGGAAGGCCGGCAGTGTCGGCCCCAGACGGATGCCCTTGACACCCAGATGCAGCAGTGCTAATAAGACAGTCACAGCTTTTTGCTCGTACCAGGCGATATCGAACGACAATGGCAGGTCGTTCAGACTGTCAAGACCGAATGCCTCTTGTAATTTCAAGGCAATAACGGCCAGAGAATAACAGTCGTTGCATTGACCGGCATCCAGTACCCGCGGAATACCGCCGATGTCTCCCAACGGCAACTTGTTGTAGCGGTATTTGGCACAACCGGCGGTCAAGATTATGGTATCCTTGGGCAATTTTTCAGCTACTTCCCGGAAATAATCGCGCGACGGATGCCGACCATCACAACCAGCCATAACGATAAACCGTTTGATGGCCCCAGATTTGACGGCCGCAATTACTTTATCAGCCAAAGCCAGTACTTGCGCGTGCGCGAAACCGCCGGAGATCTCACCGTCTTCCAGTGCAGTTGGCGGTGGGCAGCCCTTGGCTAGCTCAATGATGGCAGAGAAGTCCTTCTGCCCGCCCTGGTGGCGGTCAGCAATATGGGGAATGCCGGGGTAGCCTGTCTCACCGGTGGTGAACAGTCGTGCTTGATAGCTCTTTTGCACCGGCGTGAGGCAGTTGGTGGTCAGTAAGACGGGACCATTGAATGAGGCAAATTCACTGTTCTGCTTGTGCCAGGCGTTACCATAGTTGCCGTACAAGTAAGGATATTTCTTGAAGGCTGGATAGAAGTGGGCTGGCAGCATCTCGCCGTGAGTATAGACATCGACACCCTGTCCTTCACACTGATCGAGCAATTCCTGCAAATCAAGCAAGTCGTGCCCGGAAACCAGTATGCCGGGCCGAGTGCCAACGCCGGTCTTGACTGTGCCGTATTGCGGGTCTCCAAACGTGCTGGTGTTCGCCTTGTCCAACAAGGCCATACCTTTGACCGCGACCTCACCGCATTCCAGCACTAATGCCAGCAGCTGGTCTTGAGTTAAATCACCAGTCATTGCGCCCATAGCCCGGGAAATGAAGGCGTAAACTTCTGCATCTTCATAACCCAGTACTGCCGCGTGGCTGATATAAGCGGCAATGCCCTTGATACCGTAAGTCAGCAACTCGCGTAAAGAGCGCAAGTCGAGGTCCTGGCAAGACAAGACCCCGGCACCAGAACTGTCAGCGCATAAACCGCCGGCTGCCTTGACCCGAGAAATCTGCTCCCGAAGTTGAGTGTCGGAAAAATTGGCGTTGGTGATGGTCATAAATAATGAACGCGCGACCAGTGAACCATACTTCTGGCTGTCGTTCGGATGAGCAGCACACAAGCATTTCACTTGCCAGACTAACTCATCCTGCAAACTCGCGATATCCGAGTTCTTGCCGCATACACCTTGCCGAGTGCAAGCAATGTTGCCGGATGTCTCTTGACATTGATAACAAAACATGCTCATTAGTAGTTCTCCTAGATTGATAAATTGCTGACCGGAAAATAACGGCAAGCCGGATAATAAACCAACTTAACCACAAAAATATAACTTCGGTTAGTTATATATAATTAACATAATAGTGATTTTATTGTTGTCAAGTGTATTTAGGGAAAAAAGTGCTTATTTTTCAAATCATCCAGCGATTTATATTTTGCGGTATTTTTGTTGAGCGATTTTGCTCGGCATCCAGTTATTGGTTTTTTCGGTGTACCGCTGACAATCTACCGCGACAGTGTCAGTGCTCGGTACTATATATATAGATATCGTCCGAAAACAGTTGCAAGTTGTAAGTTGTTGGTTTAATGTCCACAATGTCCAGCGGGACTATTTTCAGCCACAATGCTGTTTAGGTTGTGGACACTAGTCCGCCCCAAAGTTTTCCCTGCCCAAAAATTATTTTTGGTTTTTTGGATGGGCTCAAGATAGTTTTTAGTGGTTGGCTTAGTAGCGGGTTATTCTGGCTTCAGTGTCTTTTGTGTGTCCGGGTTGTTTTCAGGGCTTTTTTACGGCTGACTACCACATAGCGATCCGGATCATTTTCATCGAGGGCGATGGGATGGATATCTTGCAACTCGAAATTCAATGTCCGGCAGGCATCAGCGAATTCATCGCCTTCTGCGGTGATGAAATTTGGTCCTTTGAGCATCAGGCAATGTCCGCCGGCCTGCAGCAATTCACCGGCATCGAGCAATACTTCTGCGGCTTTGCCGACCGCGCGGGCTATGACGATGCTGCATTGGTTGTGCAAATCGGGGCGGTGTGCGCCGACTTCTCGTCCGCGGAAACAAACCGCCTCGGCTTTTTGGGTGGCTGGTAACAGTGTCAACGCCTGCTGCAGGAAGGTGACTTTTTTGCGTCGGCTATCCAGCAGCACGAAGTGCCGGTCTGGTAGCCAGGTCAGCAATGGCAAGCCGGGGTAGCCGCCGCCGCTACCGAGGTCCAGGATGATATCGCCTGGGGCGCTGAACTCTTGGATGAGATTCAGCACTGTCAGGGAATCAAAGATGTGGAATTTTAAATACTCTTCCGCTGTGGTCAGGCGGGTGAGATTCAACCAGGCGTTGACACCTAGCAGATGGCTGTAGAAGCGCTCCAGGATAAGTCTCTTCTCGGCTCCGACCGAGATTTCCAAGTCTTGGCAAGCTTGTAGGAACCATTGCCAAGCAGGTTCAGGAAATGACAAGAGTGGATATTTGTCTGGCCTAAAAGCGTCTGGATCGTGAGTTTGTGCTGTCATTAGTGCTGCGTGCTGGAAGTGTAGGGCTGAGATCTGGGAAGCGATAATACTTGGGAATTCTATAATATAATGCAAACTAGCCTTGATGCGCAAAGATAGCCCGGAAATTTGGCCGGCGGGGAGGGATAATAGCTGGATTTTAGGAGCAGGAAATTAGCGCAAGGTAGCTGCGCAATGCTCGGAGGTGCTTTTCTCGCCGCGTAATTTGCATCATTCCGAGGGTGGGTTATTTTAAGAGGCGGGCAAAAATAAGAGTGATTCGGAAAAAGGCAGCGCTACACTGTCGCCAGTGTCGCCAGTGTCGCCACTGGC
>CAZUCG010000409.1:0-3255 GCA_964619145.1 uncultured Lentisphaeraceae bacterium
AAATTCGGCTTTTGCGTCTTCTGGAGGCGGTTTTACTTGTAATTTTTCTTCTTGGCAATACATTTATATAGTAACATTTTTGGTTGCAGGATTATTTCTGTGTTAGGGTAAAAATATCGGAGTATTATGATGCGAGTTATTATTTGTGCCAATGATGATGCCGTTGCCAAGGAAGCTTACAAACTGGTGCGTGACCGGGTTGTCAACCAACGCGCCAAAGTCTTAGGCTTGCCTACCGGTAGTTCGCCAATCAAATTATATGCTGAGATTGCAGCCGGTTATAAGCGTGGCGAAATCGATTTCTCAGATGTAAATACGTTCAACTTGGATGAGTACTTAGGTCTGCCAGTGGAACACACCCAGAGCTACCGCAATTTTATGAACCAGAATCTTTTCAACCACATTAATCTCAAGCCTGATAATATCAATTTCCTTGATGGTATGACTGATGACATCGATGGCGAATGTGCGTCTTATGAGGCCAAGATGGAGGACCTGGGCGGCATTAAGCTGCAAATTCTCGGCATTGGCCGCGATGGTCACATTGGTTTTAACGAGCCTGGCACGCCGCTGTATTCCCGGACTGGCTATGTCACTCTGGCTGCGGAGACGATTGAAGACAATAAGCGTTTTTTCAAGTCTGCCAGTGAAGTGCCCCGCTGGGCCTTATCGATGGGCGTTGGGACTATCTTAGAAGCACAGGAAATTTTGTTACTTGCTACTGGTGCCAACAAAGCTGATGCTATCTCTGGTATGATAGAAGGGCCAATCACTGCGATGAATACGGCCTCCGCTTTGCAGATGCATAACAATGTCACGGTCGTTATTGATGAGTCAGCAGCGGCCAAGTTGTCGCGTAAGGACTATTATCGCAGGACTGGCGCCAACAACATCGCTGAGATGTACGCCTATCTGATGACTGCCCGCAAAAAAGCCGGCCTGGACTAATAGTTGTTGCTGGTTTTTTTAGGGCTGTCACGGGAGACTAATATGCAGGATAAGGTCAGAGAGATTGTCGCGCGGGTCAAAGAGTTGCGAGAATTGTCTGAGGTCACGGTTGCGGAAATGGCGAAATGCATCGGCACGACAGAGGAGTATTATTGTGCTTACGAAGCAGGCAATGAGGATATATCTGCCAGCCGGCTCTATGAAATTGCCCAAAAATTAGGTGTGGATCTCAGCTTATTGCTGACTGGTAGTGCTCCCAGGATGAATACCTTTACGGTGACTCGCAAGGGCAAAGGCCCAGGCGTGGCGCGACGGCAACAATATCAGTACCAAGCTCTGGCGGCCAATTTTGCCAACAAGAAGGGCGAGCCTTTTATTGTTACCGTTCCGGTCCGCGGTGATACTGCTGAGGTCTCTTTGAATCAGCATCCTGGGCAGGAGCTTGATTACGTCTTGGAGGGTACTTTGAAGGTAGTCGTCTGCGGCAATGAGATTATCCTGAATGAAGGCGACTGCATTTTTTATGACTCCTCCCACCCGCACGGTATGGTCGCGATGGGCAGCGAGCCCGCGAAATTCATCGCCATTATTTTGTGAGCCGCACCATCCCCCGGTACGGTTCACTATTCAGGGGTGAGTGCTAGCCCGAGCGGGCTAGAAAAATGTCCAGCGGGCTGCTTGATGTGCGCTGGGTTCTTGAGCAATCCGAGTCTGGTGAGGTATTTTTTTATGTCCCTGCTGCATCGTTTTCTTAAACAAACAGAATTTTCCTCCTACGAGGATTTTTATAGTAATTTCCAGCTCTGTGTTCCTGAGCACTTCAACTTCGCCTACGATGTCGTAGATGTCTATGCCGATGAAGAGCCTGAGCGGGTGGCTTTGGTTTGGTGCGATGACAGCCACTCTGAAGATCAGACAATTACTTTCGCGGAATTGCGCCGACGCACCAACCGGGTCGCGAATATGCTCCAGCGCCGCGGCATTGGCAAGGGTGATGCGGTGATGCTAGTCTTGAAGAGTCGGCACGAATTCTGGCCGGTTTTAATGGCATTGCATAAGTTGGGCGCGGTTGCCATCCCCGCGACTCATATGCTCAAGGAGCACGATATTACCTACCGTCTTGAGAACGCTAGCATCAAGGCTGTTTTGGCGGTTGAATCAGATGATCTGCTAGAACAAATTGAGCTGGCGCAGCAAGCGACTGGTGAGCAACTGCAAGTTAAGATTACGCTCGGGAGTAGCCGCCCTGGCTGGCTGAATTACTACGCTCTTTTTGCCGAAAGCGCAGACGAATTCTCGCCGCCGCCGCGAGCTGAGCGTAACGCCAACAGCGATGTCTTGCTGGTCTATTTTACCTCTGGGACGGCTGGTTTTCCGAAGATGGTGGTGCACGACTACCAGTATCCTCTGGCGCATATTTTGACTGCCAAGTACTGGCAGAATGTCCAGGATGGCGGTTTGCACTATACGGTGGCGGATTGCGGTTGGGCCAAGGCCGCCTGGGGAAAACTGTACGGCCAGTGGTTGGCCGGTGCGGCTGTCTTTGCCTACGATTACAACAAATTCGAAGCGGCCAATATGCTGCGGAGCTTGATTCAGCACCAAGTTACGAGTTTCTGCGCGCCGCCTACGGTCTATCGTTTTTTGATCAAAGAAGACCTCAGCCAATACGACTTGAGTTGCCTCAAATACGCCGTCGTGGCGGGCGAGCCGCTGAATCCCGAAGTCTATAATCGCTTTCTGGAAAAGACTGGGCTGCGTCTGATGGAGGCTTTTGGTCAGACTGAGTTGGTTGTCACCACTGCTAACTGGCCCTGGATGTCACCAAGACCTGGCTCAATGGGCCGCCCTTCACCAGGGTACAAGCTGGAGTTATTGGATTGCAAGGGACAGCAAGTTGAGATAGGTGAAGAGGGCGAGATTTGTCTCAAGACTAGCGATGGCTTGCCGCCGGGGATGTTCCACGGCTACTATCGGGAACAGGAACGCACCGACAATGTCTGGTATGATGGCTATTATCATACTGGTGATGTCGCCTGGCAGGATGAAGACGGCTACTTCTGGTACGTCGGCCGGGCCGACGATGTAATCAAGAGCTCTGGCTATCGCATTGGTCCGTTCGAGGTTGAGAGTGTGCTGATGCAGCATCCCGCAGTAACTGAGTGCGCCATCACTGGCGTGCCTGATCCGGTTCGCGGCCAGGTGGTCAAAGCTACTGTCGTTTTGAGTCGCGGCTATCACCCCAGCGATGATTTGCGGGTAGAACTGCAGAGTTATGTCAAGGCCAATACTGCGCCTTATAAATAC
>CAZUCG010000410.1:0-3249 GCA_964619145.1 uncultured Lentisphaeraceae bacterium
TGTATGTGTTTAGATTTCTGGTCTATCATTGAATACCACCCCCACAGGACTGATAATTACGTCCTCTTGTCCGGTTGCTAAACAGATGTATTCTCTTGTCAGCCCTTCAAATTCTCGTTTTTTCCTGTCCCAATTAGTCGCTTGAATCTTGAAGGAATACAGAGTCTCATCCTGTTGCATAACCTTCACCCTCTGAGCCATACCGGAGCATAGCAAGGCACATACCTGGGCAATACAAGCAGATTGCAAGAAGGTCAAATCATCCCCCGTTAAGTCTGCATGCCCGGGGACTGATTTAATTATTAATGCTTCTGCTAATATCGCCTTGGATTGAATGTCGGCATCGGAAAGTATGCTTGTTGTTACTCCCATATCGACACGGACTTGTGTTTCATATCCTGTTGTCAAGATTTTATTAGCGATATTCTCACCCCCTTAAATTGGGGAAGGGGAGAAGTTGATCTCCCCTAAAACTAGGCATTAGTAGTCAATGTCTTAACCACATCGGGGAACAGAGTAGCAAATCCAGTTACCTGAGACAATACGATAGTCTCAAACTGAGATTTTATTATCTTGTCGGTTTCTACAATGTCAGCACCGATTTCCGTTACCTGCTCTAAGGCATATTTCGGGTCAACAACTAGCACTTTATTGGCAATAGTAGTTGAGGGCAGATACACATAACGCATGGGGCCACTAAATACGTTCTGAGCCAGATTAGCACCGCCACCCACGGGAGTGCCGCCATTCATGGACGCCATTAATGTAAGCGGGTCAATAACCGGGGGCTGAATACCCAACACCTTAATTAACTGAGTTTCATCCACAATGGCTGTTACGCCCTTGTACGGATAGAATTTCAGCCGGAATTTCAGCCAGCTTTCCCAGTCAATACCATCTGCAACCACGCCACCAAGAGCGGTCAGATCATAGTTAGTGGCAGCAGTATTAGCGTTGCCATCGCCACTAATCAGCACCTTGACAGCATCGTCAGCAAGGTCAACACCAGTCTGCTGCAGAATGCCATCGATTAGCAGAGCCAGCATATCAATACGCATACGCCGGATAAATTCATAAGACGCATCAATGGCGCGGCCTTTCTTAGTCAGGGTAATTGCGTGGGTATGACCAGTAATAGTAGTGGTCGGAATTTCTGTGCCTTCTGCGACCCGTTTCTTCTGCTTTGCAGCAGTGGAAAGGTCTACATAGAAGGTTTTATAAGCATTACCAGCAATAGGGGTTTTAATTGCAACCAGCTCGTTAAGAATGTCGGGGGCAAGTAAAGCCTGCCGCGCAGTACGATTAATAAATTCGGGGAACAGAACATCAGAGTTGGATGTCCCCAGAAAGAATTTGTCTACAGTATCGGCATATAGCCCCTTGCCCTCATCGCTCTTAGTGCGAATACCAGCAGCTAACATCTGCCGCTCGAAAGCATCTAGCTGCCCCAAGCGAGCATCGTTGCCCACATACTGATTGGACGGGTCTAGCCCTTCTAAAAACTGAGAAAAGGTTTTCCCCTGGCTGTATGATTCTTTGTATAGGTTCAGCCCAGAGCTTAACATCTCTTGTACACCAAGATAACCGTTAGGTTTCATTTCTGACATTATATAAGTCACTTCCTTTCAATAATTCAGAAAACACAAAAACCCGCCATCTTTAGCGGGTTTGCTGTATTTACTTAGAGTTTTATTTAGCCAAGTTTTACAATCGCTTTGTGGTTGGTTGCGTCTACCGCTACAGCACGAACGCCGGTAGCGGCAGCAGCTAAAGCACCTTTGCCAGCGCCATCTAACTCAACCCAAGAGCCGCTTACTACTTCATTGACGGCAGTAGCATCATGCTCAATGTCGATTTCGGCATAACCTCTGTCCTGAACACCTACGGCATCGGTTTCAAATACCTTTAATACCCCAAAAGGAACACCGGCATCCGCGCCTAAGCTCCATTCTCCAATGCCTGAAATGGTGCCGAGCTTACCAATGTCGGTTGCGGCAATTCCGATAGCAGGAACAAGGGTAATCGCATGAAAATCAATATTCAACAGTCTTTCTTTCGCATCTGCATAAGTCATAGCCATTATTTAACACTTCCTTTCAAGTTAAAGCACACGGTAGTAAATTTCATAAGTGCCTTTTAATCCAGCGCTTGCGCCGCCAACAACCACAGAGGCAGTTACCCATTTGCCCGCAGCTAATCTTTGAGCGGGTTTGCCATTAGTGCCTGCAGATTCTGCGTTAGTAAATGTGCCAGCAGCTGCGTTTACGTCCATCCCATCAATCAAGTTGTCGCTTAAAGTCGTGGCATTGGTTGCAGTAGTGCCAACATCAAGGGAACAAGCGCCGGTCGCTTTGGTAGTTACCACTAAGGCAACGTGTTCAACCAGGATGCCGCTTGTTTCAGGATTCTGCCAAGAGAAAACACCACCACCAGTATCAACCGCCGCCAATGTGCCAGTTGCTTTTTTAAGTGCGCCTCGATTAATTTCATCGGCACTGGCAACTATTTCAGTTCCCTTGATTTTAAGCCCAGTAACCTTAATACCAGATTTCAATTAACCCACCTACCTTCCAACCTTATATAAAGCCGGGTCTACAGCGGACTTGACTTCGTCATTGGGAAGATTGAATTCCTCCCCCTTAGTCTTGGGGTCGGGTACGCCAAGTTTAGCCAGAGCAGATGCCTCCCACTTCTCGCCCATTGCCTTTATTTCGTCAATGGATAGCGCAGCAAACATCTTTTTATAGGTTTCCTCTTCAAACTCATTAGCCATATCGCGGACACCGGATGCAAGAGCAGCAGTTATCACATCTTCACGATATTTTTTGCCAAGTTCGGCATGTGGAGCCAGTTCATCCACTTTAGCCTTGAGTTCTGCCGTTTCGGTATCTTTAGTTTTTAGGTCAATCGCAAACTGTGCATTATCGGCGGTCAGTTTTTCAAACGCCTTTTTCTCTTCGTCAGTCATAGCCATTTGGGTTTCACTTCCTTTCGTTGATTTGGCTTTTAAAGCCTCGTTTAAGGTTCCGTCAAGCGCATCTGCCATAAGGTGATCGTGTCCTGCATTGATTAGTTCTTTCACGCACTCTTTATGCTTTGCGGTCAACTTCGCCATTGTCCAACCTTCGGGCAGTTCCGTTTCTGAATACATTTGGTGGTAAATCTGATGCAACTCGCTTGCATCGCGTAGATTTTCGCTTTCAACTTGGAATGTCGCAGAGGTTGAGGATAGACAACAAAAAACTGGTG
>CAZUCG010000411.1:0-3241 GCA_964619145.1 uncultured Lentisphaeraceae bacterium
GGAAACAGCCGCAGCTTGGCAAATATAAGTGATTCCTCCTCTAGTAGACCTTAGCAAAGGACGAAATAATGTCACTGTTGTCAGAATTTCAGAATCCACCTGACGCATTCCGAGGCACCGATTTCTGGATGCTCAATGATGCCCTGAACGACCCTGAAATCGCCTTCCAAATGCGCGAAATGAAACGTCAGGGCATCGCAAGCTTTATCGCCCGCACATATATCGGCCTGCGCTCAGATTATCCTGGACCCGGCTTTAAAAATAGCCTGCGGACCATTGTGGCAGAAGCCCGCAAGAACGGCTTGAAAATATTTTTACAAGCTGGCTATATGCCAGAGGCAGTACTGAATTTACCTGATGAATTCGCCTTGCGGAATTTATTTTATTGCCCAGCAACGACGGCAATTGAGACGGGCGAAATCCTCGCCCGCGATGATGCTGGCTCGAGCTTCGTGGCAGTAAACAGCAAGACTTTTCTCGATATGCTCAATCCAGAAGCTATATGCTTCTATCTGCGCCAATCCTATGAAGATATGTGGGCCGAATTCCAGGATGATTTCGGTGAAACAATCGTCTCTATCTGGGTAGATGAGCCATCTTATGGCCGAGGAGAATTGCCCTGGAGTAAGGTCATCCCGGCCGCCTTTAGCAAAAAATGGGGCTACGACCTGCAAGAATACCTACCGGCACTCTTTTGCCAAAAAGATAATTCTGCCCAAGTGCGTTATCACTACTGGACACTGTTGCAAGAACTGCTGAAAAATTCATACTTTATTCAAGTTCAAGACTGGTGCCACACACACAACCTGCTGTTCAGCGGACACTTAATGACAGAAGATACGATGCAAGCACAACTCCGGCGAGCCGGAGCAGCAATGCCGTATTATAAATTTTTTGATATCCCCGGCATTGATTGCCTGTGCGCAGATATGAACTGGCAGCACGCACCCCTGCCCCGACGTTACCAACAGCCTGTCTTCCGCCCAGTTATGTATACTACCCCACTGCAATGCAGCTCTGCCGCACACCAGGCAGGTAAAAGTCAAATCCTTTGCGAAATGTATGGCGTGAGTTCGGAAAATCTTACCTTCCGTGACCAAAAAAATATGTTTGACCATTTTGCAGCTCTGGGAATCAACCATAAGTCAGTGCACGGCATCTTCTATTCCTTGCGCGGACGTCGCAAACGCGCTTTCCCCCCGCATATCAATTATTACCAACCATATTGGCCAAATTACCGTAAATTGACCGACTACTGTGCCCGCGTCAGCTGGTTCATCAGCCAGGGACAGCCCGTCAAGGAGATCCTACTTATCCATCCTCTCGCTTCAGCTTGCACAGAGTATTGCGGCCCCCAAGCCAGTACCGAAGAGCACCGCGCCCTCCAGGCTCGCGATGATGCGTTCCTACACTTGGAACGACAACTACTAGCCCAGCAATGCGAATTCGAGCTGGCAGATGAAGACACCCTCGCCGATTGGGGAAAAATCATTCCTAGTGAAGATACCCCGCTACTGCAAGTTGGCGCAATGAGCTACTCCACGCTTATACTGCCCAATTTACGCTTGATAGCTAAGACGACCTTGAAAATTTTGCAGGATTTTTTGCAAGCCGGTGGGAAGGTCATAGTGCTGGAAAAATTCCCTGATTTACTAGACGGTTGGCTCGCCCCGGATTTAGCCAGACAATTACCTGGCGCCGTCCTCTGCCCTGAACTTCCCGATTTGCTCAATACCCTGCAGAAATTGCCGCACTCTTATTCCCTGACCTGCGAAAACGATGTTACGACTATCCTCTGCAATCATCGCCGCGATGAACGCTATGAATATTTTTTCTTGTTCAACAGCGATTGCGGTAAAATCTGCCGTTGTCGACTCCAGGTACCTTTTACCGCCAATGGACTGCTGCTTTCAGCTCAAGACGGAGAAAAAAAACCAGCTGATTGCCAACCAGGCAAAGACGAGACTAACTTTTTTCTCACCATTCCCGAGGGCGGCAGTCTGTTGTTTTTGCTGGATCGGCAGACCAAGCCTCAGCGACTAAACCAACGCTGCTTGCCTTTTACAGTCCTGCCGTTGATGGCAGACTGGCAGGTCAAACGCCAACAAGACAACGTACTGCTCTTGGAATTCGCCAGCTGGCGAACAAAAAAACCTGATTTTTCCCCGCCTTGCCCGATCCTGGCAATCCAGGATATCCTTACCAAGCAAGAATACCACGGCCCGCTGATATTGCGCTATACCTTCCAGAGCGATTTTCAGCCCCACAATCTTAATCTTGTGCTGGAAGAACCACAAGAACAGGAAGTCTATCTTAATGGTGAAAAAATCACCTCGCAACCAGATGGTTATTTTCTGCCTCAGGCTTTCACCAGAATACCGCTACCTGATATTGTTTCACCAGGAATCAATACCCTGGAAATTCAGCGCGATTTCCGCCCCTTGAAAAAAGCTACTTCGCCAATCACCTCGCTGTTCGAAAACCAGCCAGGCGTGGAATTGGAAAATATCTACCTGGTTGGCAACTTTGCCATCCGCTCAACAAGAGAAGCCACTCCCACGCATTGCGTGCGATTGAACCAGATTTTTTGTCTATCTCAGGAAACAGGCCGCGCACAAACCGAGTTAACAACCAACGGATATCCTTTTTATGCCGGAACTATCACCCTGCAACAAGAAATAACGATTCCCGCTGACTTAGCCGGACGACCAGCCAAGTTGTGCTTGCAGGGACTTAAAGCATGTTTGGCAGAAGTATACCTGAATGATCAATACTGTGGATTTATAGCCTGGGAACCGAGCACCCTCGCTTTACCCAATCCGCAGCCAGGCAAAAATACCCTGCGCCTGGAACTGACCAATACCTTGCGAAATCTTTTGGGCCCGCATCATCGCCCCAAAGGTGAATACGGACAATGCTGGGCAGGCTATGGTTTACCAAACCTCTGTTGGCTAGGAGCTATCGACGAAGACACCCGACAGCCTATCCCCGACTGGCACCTGCACCGAAGCCCAGATACCTCGGCTTGGACAGAATCGTATATGTTGACCTCATTTGGTTTGGAAGAGGCGGAAATTCATTTTGCAGCAGCAAAAAGTCCCGACAGCATCGGCTAATTATACCGCTTGTTTCAACACCAAAAACCTTACCCTAGCACCACACTACCGCCACTCGGCCGGCTACAACGCTTGTTCTGAGGCGGCGCACTTGTGCGCCACTTCCCAGCTGCACTGCCACCCCC
>CAZUCG010000412.1:0-3225 GCA_964619145.1 uncultured Lentisphaeraceae bacterium
AAAGATAAACACCTCTTGAAAGGATTAGAGTAAAAGAGGGGCGAATAACCATTTGCCACGCCTAGCGTTGGGATTCAAATGCGGAGCTGAGGCTCCGCGCTCCCGCTCCCAGGGGGCGGGGTTGGGGGACATAAAATCGCTGATCGCGGATAAAAGATGCGCTATTTGCGTTTTTTCCTCTCCTTGGGGCTTTAATCACGCCCGCGAGGCTCTATATTATAGTGGTGACGATTTTTATGACTTAGACTAAATTTTTGCCAACTGTCCACTCGGACGAAAATGCATTCGCAAATGGGCAGCGTTAAACTTATGACTATTGGACATTTCAGGGGGCTGTACCCGACTGGTGTCGGGATTCTCTTTTTGTTTTTGAGCCTACTCTGCGCCCACGGCAACGAATTGCTGGAATTATTGCAAGAGGCCGAGGCTAATAGCCCGACTTTGGTCGCCGCGCGCGAGCGAATCGAACAGGCGCTGCAACGGCACGAGGAATTGCTGGAATTTTTTGACACCACACTGTATGCTGCTGCCGGCAAAGGTGAGAACTCCCGCAGCCTGCCGCTCTCCAGCAACTTCTCGGTTATCTCTGCTGACAGCTACGCGTTGGAGGGCGGCTTGGCCCGAGCCTTTGCACCAGGAGCATACTTCAATATCGGCGCTCGCAGCGAACTGCTTGATGACGAAGCCGGCTACAAAGACCTCTACCAGAATTTATTAGGGCTACGGGTCCGGATACCACTGCTGCAGGACCGCGGGTTCTCCATCCTCGGGCACCGGCGCAGCGCGGCGATGGCGGAATACAACCAGGCGGTCAGTGACTTGCTGGCCCTGAGTCAGGATTTACGTTACAAGGTCGAGGCGAGCTACATCAGCGCCTATGAGTCGCTCTCTGCCTACAATGTCACCCAAGGCGCCAGCAAACGCTTTGCGGCATTAGTCAATGACGCGCACGAGCTCACTCGCCTGAAGGCCATCCCGGATTACCAGGTCCATTCGGCGGAACGGGAATTGCAAATCGGTTTAGAGGATGAGGAGCGAGCGAGCAACCGTTTTGCTTTGAGTCTGGTCAACCTCGGCAATCTTCTCGGTAACAACCGCACGGTTAACTTGCGCGCGACAGCGGAAATCATTGTTGAAATGGGCAGCAAGCAACCGCCCCTTAAGATCGTCGCATTAGAAAAGGCGATGCAGTATCGCGGTGTAGTGCTCTACATCCAGCATCGCCTCAAGGCGACCAGAGCCGAATACGCTCAGATCGAAGAAGAGATGAAAGACGATCTCAGCCTACACGTCGGGCTCTCTGTTCGCG
Organism: uncultured Lentisphaeraceae bacterium; assembly: GCA_964619145.1. Lineage (GTDB taxonomy): Bacteria > Verrucomicrobiota > Lentisphaeria > Oligosphaerales > Oligosphaeraceae > JAAZIZ01. The sequence goes on from CAZUCG010000412.1 coordinate 1,310, forward strand.
GCGAGAATGCCCACACGCCCTTTGAAATGCATCGCAAGCTCTCAGATGAATATCTCGGCGGTGAAATCACCCTGACCTGGACTCGCCCATTCAACTATCAAGGTAGCAAGTCGCGCCTGGCTCGTTTGACAGCGGTGATAAACGAACTGAAGGCGGATTTGCTGCAGGCGCAATTGACCGTCGCCACTGAATTAAAAAATGCCGAATTGAACTACCTTTCTGCTCAACGGCGCATTGAGATCATCTCCAAGGGTATGCAAGCGGCGCGGGAGACCGTCTCTGCCGAGCAAGAGCGTTTTCGTCTAGGGGAGGGCTCCAGTACGGATGTCCTGGACGCGCAAAAGAACCTAACCGTGATTTTGCAACGCCTGACGATTGCTTCCGCGGACCTCCTGCGGGCTAAAGCGCAATACCAATACGCCAGCGGCTTTTGCGAATAGTCGGGTAGGCTATTACGGCTGGCTCGACAAACAACCGGCTGGGGCGCAATAATATCAGCTGGACACTACTTACGATCAAACACTTTTCCCAATTTTCAGGGTCTTAGAAGTTGTTCACTATCCTGTCCCAGGCGACTGGGCAACAAAGCATTACTTACAACCTCCACTCTTGAAAAACAGGTACCGATATGGCATTATTTGGCAGACGCAGCAGTAAAAATGAAGATCTCGAGCAGACGCTGGCTACCAGCCTGGGCCTGCCCGAAGATCAACGCGAAAATCTTGAACTCGACGTGATGCTTTTGGAAGACGAAGACGGCAGTCTGAGCCATCGGCTGAAGAAAGTCGCTGAGCGGGAAGCCGTCAGCGCGGCCGAGGACTCGCTGAAAAAGATGCACGTCATCAACCTCGGTCGCTGTCCCAATTGTGGCGAGCATCTCCACCAGCATATGTCGGCCAGCATCTGCGAGTCGTGCGGTTGGCACAAATACGATATGCCTCGTCAGGGGCAGGCTCGGGTACATCTCCAGCACAGCAGTGATTTGGTGATTGGTGAGCGCGCTTATGTGCTGAAAAATGGCGACTGTTTGGTTGTAAATAATGACGTAATCGCCTCCAGGATTCCCGCCAATGCCTATAGTTGGATAGAATACCTCTGGCAAGAAGAAGAAATCAACCAACGCCGGCTGCAAGCCAGTGGCAAGATGCGGATTGCCTGTGGCTGGTGTGGTGCTGAGACCGACCCCACCAAGGACGGTTTTCACCTGGTCCACGTCGCCTTCGGTGGTAGTCAGGAGCGTTACTGTTTTTGTTCTGATGAATGTTATGAGACATTCCGCCAGACCTACCCGGCCCGGGTCCACCGCAACTGCTATGAGCGCAGCTGCAGCGACTGCAATCTCTGCCAGAAACGCTATGGCGACGAGGCAGAAGAAATCAGGATGCTGGCTAAAGACTACATCCGGATCAAAAAAGACAATCCATCCTGATCCTGCGGCCATTGCCCCCCCAGGAGTACTGCTAGAGCCTCCTCTCCGAAGCCGGTGACGAACCGCCAGGTCTATACTACTTGGTGGGCATTGTGGGCATTGTTTTTTTGCTATCCTCTAGGGCATTACAATTGATTTTCTATCATCCTGAAGGCAAGAGAAAATGAGTGTTTTACGTACCACCTCCGGCGAAGCGCTGCCCTTGGGCAAAGCCGCCTCGGAGCGCCGTCGCAACAAAATTCTGCTCGGTCTTTTTTTATTTTTAGCCGTTGCGATTACAGCCGGCATAATGATCAAGATTGACCGCTACACTGTCGCCTCGGGTTATGTCACCACTGAGCATTACGCCGAAGTACGTTCTCCGGTAACCGGCATCGTGGGGAAAATATTGGTCACTAGTGGCGCGGTTGTTGAGGCCGGGCAAGTACTGGTGCAGTTAAACGCTGAGTAAGATGAGTCTTTGCTTGCCGAGACCAATGCCAGGTTC
>CAZUCG010000413.1:0-3220 GCA_964619145.1 uncultured Lentisphaeraceae bacterium
TCAAGGCAGAGTTTACGAGACTGCTCACTCCTATTTCGAAGTGAGCTTGCCTGAACATTTAACTTTACAAATGTGCGTTTGTTTTTTCAAGTGACCTAAGATTCACCGCCATTCCACAGAACGCAAAATGATATATGTAATTCGATTAAGGTCCACGAGTCCATCGAGATTAAAAAAGCTTCTGAGCGCCTCTTTATGCCACCCTATTGTCAGCCCTTTGCACACGAGCTAGCTGCGGCCACTCAGGATTCTAGCGCTGAAACGCTACTGCTACTGAAACAACAGCCTGCCAGCACAATCCTTGAAATTGCGATAGTAGTTTACGTGGTTGTAATTGTGCTCCCAGATAGCACTGTACGCATCACTGCGGTAAAAGAAATTGAACAACCACTTGTCGCCGGCCTGCGGTTTTACCGCAAAGAGTTCCAAGGGAATTTCAATCAAAGCTGAGATTTCACCGGGCTGCAACGTTACATCTGGAGCCGGCACGGTCACTTTTCCACCACTCTTACCTGTTGATTGGTAGAGATCGCCCTGGCCCTGATTCTCGACGTTGGTCTTAGCCAAGACATAGTTAGCGAGACCACGCAAACTGAAACGGCCGGGCAGGAAAAGCATATCCTTCTTAGTCGGCCCGAGATAGATATTGAGATTGTGGGTGGAACAATCCTCTGCCGCGGAATTCTCCCGGATCAGCAATATTTGCAGCGTATCGTCAGTCCAAGTACAGGAAAACCGCGCTGGCCGTTCGCTATAGACCTCACTCGGGCTAATGTAATAATAAGCCGGCAATAGATATTGTGGCTGGGCTGAATTGGTAACCACTGTACGTCCGCACAGTTGGACATTCTTTTCTTGCAGCCACTTTACATCCCAGTCGAACGGCGCATACAGCGGTCCACTCAAGCGCCCGCCGGCCTTCAGTACATCGGCGGTGGAATAGCCAAAGAGTGGCGGCAGTCCATTGTCCTTGCCATCCCAATAGGCATAACCGCTCTTGTTACGCGGAATGGCATCGAGAAATTCTTGGCGCTGGACGAGCATCCGCAGCGTTTTCGCACTCTCTTCAGCAATCAAGTTTGCCCGCATCTTAGCCAGCTGATTGACTGCTGCCGTGGTCAAAGTCAAGTAATCGAATTCCAAGCGCACTAACTTCAGCAATTCATTCGGTTCAGCGAACTTCTTTTCCGCCGCCTGCAACTGCTGTTCCAAAGTCGCTACCACGGCATCAGGGAAGCGCAGCATAATCGTCCGGATATTATTTGGGTCTAGCTGCGGTGTGCCACTCAGCAAGGCCGGGTCATTCCAGTCAATTTCCTCAGCCGCGACACTCAGTTTCTGCCGCTCATTCAGCAACCGATAGAACTGCTCCATCTCAGAGGCAGCCGGAGCAAAAGCCTGCCGGCAATATTTTTGTAGCAGCGCATCAATAGCCAAATTTGGATCATCCAACAACTTGCACCAGATATAATAAGTCGGTCCTTCCAAGCCAAACAACTCACCAAAACCGCAGCGATAGATTCCTTTAATGTTATTGGCATAAAACGCCTTAACCTGCTCCGCACAGAACTCCCAACTCTGCTTAGGCAAAAAACCCTCCGGTTTGTACCAGCCCCAGTTATACAAATAGACAGTGAAGCCAGCAGGGACACTATACGGACGCCAACTTTCTGCCACTTCGTCATTGAAGGGCGCTAGATCAATCACCACATTATCGGGGAAATCCTTAAATGTCTGCGGAGGTTTGCGAGTCGGCCCATACGCCATAATGCATAACTTTTTGCCGGGGCGGTCCTGCTGGAATTGCACCGCCATCTGCCGATGCATAATCCAAAGCTTCTCGCCCCAGCACGGATCCTGGCGGTATTGATCACGATCGCTAACCGGCGCAGTCGGACGGATGTCGTAGAGACTCTGACATTCCTCACATTCGCAGGGAGAGTAGCCGTCACTCTGATTCAACTGCACCATATCATAACCGCCATCGAGGTGCTGCAGCAGCTCTTCATAAATCAGCTTCTGCACAGTCGGATTCGACAAACAATGCTGCGGACGACCCTGGTGCGGTTGCGCCCGCTTACCGGAGCGCAAGGCAAAATACTCTGGGTGTTCGTTCCACATCTCAGCTGGGATAGCCTGGTCGTGTGAATGGCCGCCGTAGTTACCATACCAGGCACCAAAGAAGCCATTGTTCGCCACGTCATACGTCAGTGAACGACGGCCGCCGCTACAGAACTGGATCTGTGGAATCTTGCGGTAAGAATATGTTTCCGGCAACATTATCTTATCCAACTTGGGAATAGCGTCGTTGTCGTTAGATGTCCCCAGGAATACGGCATTCGTGAATTGTTCCAGGAAGGTCAGAGTCGCTTTCATTGAGCCAAGAGTAAAGCGCATGCGATGCGTGCTGTTTGGCGAGCGTTGGCTATTGCGAGCATCTTGCCCGTACAGAAAAATATCCTGATCCCGAATTTCAATATGGTGCTCCCAATAATCGAGTGAGGGGAGCGGCCCGAGTTTCTGCGCCGCACCGATATAGACGGCTTTTTGCCCGGCGGGCAATTTCGCTTCAGGGTAAATTGGCAAGCTGACACCAGTGCTGTACTTCAGCAATGACTGCAGTTTCTCTGCCGTCAACTTATGGTAATAGTCCAACTGTGGATGACCGACAGTATCGGGGTAAACAATGGCGTGCTGCGATGAACCGCCAGCAATGAAAGCAAAATCCGCCTGTAACGCCGCCGCAGTCAAAAAACAAACTACCAATAATAATTTACTCGTCATAGCCATCTCCAGTTCTTAATACTTGTGAACAGCATTCTCGCAGCATAAATTAAACAGATGCCGTGCAATTGCCGGCCCGATAAATCAGTGCCAGGAGAGGGCAAAATCCCAAAAGGGGAATTTCATTCTCGGGATAAGTTTGTTTTCAAGCAACTAAATTGCTGCTCCTCCCCTTACACAACAGGACTAGCCCTGCCAATAAGTCCCACCTGCCGTAGTACTACATCGCTGCTATGACCGGCGGTTCATTCCATCGCGCTACATCTAGCCCAGATAACGGGCGTCTTCGTCAACTCAGTTGTCTGACAGAGCCAATGCCTGACGCGTTCCACCGGCTGCCAGATGCGCGCTGACCTGCGCGCCCGCTTGGGCGAAAGCCCAGGCGTGTGGTATCAGGCAAAATTCAGGCCTTACGCCGAGGATTTCGGCTTCGATT
>CAZUCG010000414.1:0-3215 GCA_964619145.1 uncultured Lentisphaeraceae bacterium
CTGGGGAGCGCTGTTCGATAGGGATATCCTGTCCACTGGCGAGTTTACGGTCTATAGTAGAATACGGCATTGCGACGTAAAAGGGGATATTATGGTAGTGTGCGCTGATGGCCAGCTGGTACGTGCCAATTTTATTGGCTGTATCACCATTGGCGGCCACTCGATCGGCGCCGACAATGACCAGCGAGACTTTGCCTTCCTGCATAACTTGGGCGGCCATAGAATCGCAGATGGTGGTGACGTCTATCCCCGAGCGGGAAAGTTCCCAGGCAGTTAGGCGGGCACCTTGCAATAACGGCCGCGTCTCAGTAGAATAAACTTTCAAGTTATAGCCAGCTTGTTGGGCGGCATACAGTGGCGCCAGAGCTGTACCACAGCCGCCAGTCGCCAAGGCGCCGGCATTGCAATGGGTCAGCACACCCATTCCGGCTTGAAGGAGACTCAAGCCATATTTGCCGATGGCGGCGCACAAGGCGATGTCCTCCTCCAAGATTGCCAACGCCTCGTCCAGCAATATTTGCGGCAGGGTAAATCTTGCGCTGCCAGCAATTTTGTTCAGACAGCGCTGTAAGGCCCAGGCGAGATTGACCGCAGTCGGTCGGGATGAGTTCAGGTATGCCGCGGTGTTATGCAGTTGTTGGCGGAAGTCCTCGAGGTTCGTCGTGGTGATGCGTTGAGCGCAAGCGGCCAGTCCCAGCGCGGCGGCACAGCCGATGGCCGGTGCTCCACGGACGCAGAGGCGTTGAATCGCGCTATAAATTTCCGCGGGGGTGGCCAAGTGCATTCTCGCCACCTCTTCTGGGAGTCGAGTTTGGTCGAGGATATCGAGGAATCCCAGCCGGGTGGCATCCGCGTTTGGCGCGCGATAGGCGTGTCCCTTGTCATCGAGCCATTGTACGGTCGGGGGGAGGGTATTCATTTTTGTGCTTCTGCTTGCTTGATGAAGGTATTTTGTTCTGCCGTGCTCAGGTCCACAAAGCGGGCGTTCCAACCGCAGACTCGTACTTGTAGGTTACGGTATCGCTCGGGATGTATTTGTGCGGCCTTGAGGGTGTCGGCCGCGAAGATATTGAATTGCAGGCCGCTGCCGCCTTTCGACAGGAATGCGCGGATAAGACAGACCAAGGTCCTGGTGCCCCCCTCACCAGAAACAGTGCTGGGGTGGAGCAGCAAATCCAAGCAGGTGCCGCAGGGATAATCAGTCATATCAATTTTCAAGACGGAATTCATCAGTGCGGTGATGCCTGAGCGATCCATACCGAGGCAGGCATCCATATTTTTGGCCACCGGCTCACCGGCATTGCGTCCATCCGGGCTGGCCCCCAGGCGACTGCCAGTCTGCACGACGTGCTGACCGTAAATCGAGGCGAAGAAATTCCCGCCTCGGGCATTAGGGGTGTGGTTAAGCAACGGGGCGCTGAAGCGGGCGATTTCGACCGCGATAGCATCGGCCTGGTCGTCGTTGTTGCCCCACTTAGGCGGGCAGTTTTTGGCGATTAACTGCAACTGTTCAAAACCTTGCCAATTAGCCGCCAGGGCTTTCTTCAATTCAGCGAAAGTGCAGAATTTTTTTTGATAGACGAGGTAATCTATGGCGGTCAGGCTATCTACGGCATCGGCCAGCTGGCTGACCGTGCAGCCGGTGGAGTTGTATTCCAACCCGCCGGCTGATAAGTCTTTGCCGGTGCGCAAACAATTTGGGAACGACCCGGAAGTGAAGGGTGCCGGCGAGACTTCCGGCCAGGCCCGTTCGCAGCGGCGCTGCATTTCCAGCATATAGTCAATCGCCTGGCGGATACGCTGTAAAAACGCTTTTTTACAAGTTTGGAAATCTGGATAAACGCATTCGTCCTGTAAAAACAGTTGCAGGATTGAGGCCAACGAGACGTGCGTTGCCCCGGACAATGAGACCTCTTTGCCTAACACCGCTGGCTCGTAACAGCCGATTGGGATGTAGTCTTGAGCGTCTTCCGGGCGGCGGCCGTGCTTGATCAGCCCGGCAATAATGACTTCATCATTGAGCATAACGATGCCATTGCGACCAGCACGGATGTTAAGAGCCGCCAACTCCAGAAAATCCTGCGGGGTATCCGGCCTGACTCGCAGCGAAAGCTTCGGGTCAACGATATTCATTTCGTGATAGACTTCCAAACCCAAATAAGATAATTCGTTGATGGCTGGACCAAAACAAAAATTTTTTCCGAACTTCAAGCCTTGGTGTTTGGCATAGAAAGCAATCCAGAAGTACTTGAGCATTTCCTTGGCTTCATTGCGGGTCACTCGTCCGGCGGCGATATCTTGGCGATAAAAGTCATAATAAAGTCGGTCGAACCAGCCCATACTGCGGACCGCCACGCCTTCGCATTCTGCTAGTTCGTGGAAGAGGTAGGCCATCTGAAATGCTTCTCTCAAGGTCTGTGGTGGGTGCTTGCTCAAGGCCAGCAATGCTGGGTTGCGGGATGCTGTCCCGAGGCGTCGGCAGAGCTCGATGGCCCCGTCATAGACCAAGGCGGCGGCTTGGTGCATTGGTGTATTGCCACTCTGGGCGCGCTCCCGCAAGCCGGTGAAGCCCAGTTTAAGGATTGACACCCAGTCTGGCGAGATGTGGCTGACATCAATCATATAGCCGACGCCGTGCAGGCTGTAGTCGCTGCAATAGAAGCTGGTCATACCGCCAGATTTATCTTGTTTTTCCCAAGCGTCTTGCCACCACTGTTGGCGTTGGGCTGTAATCAGTCCGTAATCAGCCACCTTGCCGGCAAAATAATTCTCCACTTCAGGGACAATACGGCTGTAGCGGAAAATCAGATTGAGCAGTTGGGCTTTGCGCAGGATGCGCGGCTTCCCCGGGTTGTCGGTCTCATACTGCAGCATCCGGGCCTGGATTTCTTCCGGGCCGCAGCCGCTGTCCTGGTCATAGATGGCGTGCTCGTATTGCTTTTCCAAGCGCGGGCGGGCTTGTGAAAATGCTTCCATAGCGATAAATTCCTGTTTGCTAATAGCGGTAAAAAGCTGTGCTAGGGCAAAAATGCGTTAGGAGGTAAAACACAGCACTGGGTCAATCTGCGGGGCTGGGTAGATGAGGCGAGCTAGTCTCTAGAGCGTCGATTGGAGTTGTTGTAATTTTACTGTCGAGGCTAAATGAAAGAGCTAAAATCTTCGACGGCGAGGACGCCTATTGGCGCTAACTTAAAATATATCTGGGATTGAAAACG
>CAZUCG010000415.1:0-3213 GCA_964619145.1 uncultured Lentisphaeraceae bacterium
TAAGGAGGGGTATATTCAGAGGATTGAATCTCGAGTTCTAAATAAAGGTAAAACCCTATGGATATGCTGTTTTTCATAGAACATTAGATGGAGCTAAAAAAATGCTTGCTATTGGCACCAGGCGTGAACTCTTGCTGGATGATTATCTTTTTGCAGAAATCAATCCAGGCATTGAATTTAAGCAGCACCGTCCTCGACCCCAAAATGTAATTATATCTGACGACCGTCCGTGGGAAAAGGAAATAAACTATGTTTCTGTTTTAGCTAGTGGCGATAAATTTATGCTTTATTACCGCGGGTTCCATCACGGTAGTGGCGAAAATGGGATGGGTGAACCGACTTGCCTTGCAACAAGTAAAGATGGTGTAAACTGGAAAAAGCCCGAGCTTGGCCTTTTTGGATTTGCCCAAAGTCCCGCTAACAATATCGTTCTTGGCGGCAATTATGATTCTATGCCTGCCACTCAAAAATGGCGTGGCTATCTTGGCAAAGACTTGCGCTGGCGGGGTGAAATTGCAGCATTTATAGATGCAGATGGAACTTTTCGCACTTTATTACGCGGTGCCCGCGGATATCATCAAATTCACTCCAGGCGCTATGATTATGGGATGTATCCAGCCGAGTCGGCGGATGGTCTTAACTGGAAGGTTCTGACTGAAAAACCAGTCATTACGAAAGGACAATTTGATTCCCAGAATCTTGCAATTTATGACTGTGTTCGGCAAAGGTATGCGGCTTTCACCCGTGACACTCACGGTCTTGGTGTTCAAGACGATAATGAAAAGTGGCAGGGTGAGATTTTGCGTGATATCCGAGTCGCATTTTCAAATGACTTTATCAGCTGGAGTGAACCCGAATATCTTAAATATCACGACGATGAGAAACTTCAGCTCTATACAAATGCAATAATTTCCTACGAGCGCGCCCCGCATTTATTATTAGGCTTCCCGACAATCATCAATGCCGAAAGCCAGACTGCCCCACGTTTTATGTTTAGTCGTGATGGAGGAACAAGTTTTAAGAGATTGCCGCTTGTTCTTATACCCCACGATGCTCCCAGCGAGCGGGATGGTGACCGAAGTAATTACCTAGCTCACGGACTAATTAAGGCCAATGAAAATGAGCTTTTTTGTTATGCCACTGAGGGATATAAAGATGGCCCCTCGCGGCGACTGAGACGTTTTGTTTGGCGTACTGACGGCTTTGTCTCTCTTGCTGGCAAGGGGAGGGCAATGACAGTTCCCCTCAAAGTAGGAGGAAACAAACTCGTGCTTAACTATCGCGGTCAGGTCTCAGTGAAGATTCTTGCCTTAAGCAACCAGTTACTCGGCAAATCTGAATTCAGTGGCGATGCTGTAGAAGCCACAGCTGACCTGAATTTTGATTACCAGCAACCAATTAGAATCGAGTTCGATTTCCTAAACGGAGAAATCTTTTCTTTCCAAATGAAAAATGAGGCTGAATAAATAAAAGTGGGTTTGCCGGAGTGGGCCAAAGAGGATCTGCTTTGGCGAATATGACAATTGTGCCGCCAATTTTTGCAGCGGAGTTGCCAAGCAGCAAAGCAGTAGTAATTCCATCTCGCTTCTGGGGTGGAGTTGATGCCTTTATAAAAAACAGGATTAAGCTGCGCCTCGTTAAGTGTAGGCGAATTTTCAATCATCTTTCCGACATTAGGCAAAATTACATTCTCTGAGTCGCGAGCGCACAAATCCAGGTTAATTTTACACTGCTTCTGCTTTCTGTTTAGGAACTGCAATTCTCAAAAAAACAAGGGTGGATGCACTTTTGTCAAAGGCAATGCCTCAGCATTGGAAACGGGCAATACAAGAGCTGAGTTGAGAAGTGAAGAAGAAAAGGTAGCCTTAAGTGTGCGCCCAATCAGCAGCGGCTGATACAGCATATTTGCCTAAAACGCACAATGGCGACAGCAATGATTTTGCTGTTTAATGGAGATTGCGATGCCTAGAAATTTTACTGCAATGATAGCTCAACAATTACGTCAGGAGATTCTGACGGGGAAATATGAACCGGCGGCTTTCTTACCATCCGAACGACAATTGGGCGAAATGTATTCCGCTGGACGGGGAATTATTCGGACGGCATTGCGGATGCTGCGGGACGAAGGGCTTATTGCACTGATTCCCGGACGCGGGGCCATTATTGCTGACAAAGAACTCCCGCAACGAGTATTCAAGCGTTTTCTCGTGCGTTGCCGTCATAATGTCAGAAGTAGTTCGCGGGAGAATCTGGAATTGCTCGGTGTGTTGGCAGGCGTCTGTATGCGAGCTGCAGAAATTCACGCCGAGCCCATTGTGGCATTTTCTGAATCGCCGCGAATGATCGATGAAATTTCGGAAGGATACCGGGCCGGGACACTACAAGGAATTATTTTTATTGAGGATTGCCTGAGTCATGAAGTCGCCTCAGCTCTGCAGACGATCGGGATTCCTTTTCTGGTAACCAATGAGGAAAACGACCGTGATTTGGTCAGCTGCCGGATGGATTTTCGTATGATCGGGCGACTTGCCGGACGCCGGCTGGTTGAGGCCGGACATACCTCATTCGGAATAATTGCCGGCAACCTGGAGATGTCAATATATCGTAATATGCGGGCAGGATTTTATGGCGCATTAGCTGAAGACGAGATGCAAGTGCCGGAACGACATATTTTCCCATTCCCGGTACGGGGGAAAAGCAAACTTCTGGAAACATCTTCCCCGGAATCTTGGAATGCCCTGTTAACAACGCTACAGTCGGCGGATCGCCCGAAGGCTTTTTTTGCGATGCGCGACAATCGTGCTGGTGTTCTTTATCGTGCTGCGTCCCAATGCGGTTTAAGAATACCCCAAGATCTGTCGGTGATCTCATACGACGACTTAAGCTGGGATGAAGGCAAATTCTATGGCCTTACCACCATTTCCCAGCCGATTGACGAAATGGGCCGTGTCGCGGTAGATATGCTTTGCCGTTGGTGGCACACCGGCAAGCCGCCTGCGAATGGTAAATTGGAAGGCAAACTAATCGAGCGCTCGAGTATTCTTCCGGCAAACAAACTGTAAAACCAAGACAGCCTGTCAATTGTTTTCAGGTTGTCTCGGTCAGTCGGTATGGCCAGCTGTTCGTTTGCAGGTCTGGGTGAATGCCTGTCGGTGGCAAAGCTATTCAGCTTGTAGAAGACTGCCCCCATAGCGATTGCTTCAGGGTTTCAGC
>CAZUCG010000416.1:0-3199 GCA_964619145.1 uncultured Lentisphaeraceae bacterium
TCCATTCAGCAAGTCTGCAAGGAACCAACAATCTCGCCGATATTTTGATAGTTATGGCTATCGAGCCAAGCATTTATACCGGCCGGGATCTCCAGCAAACATAATGGGTTGCTGAAAATGGCGGTTCCGACGGCGACGGCATTGGCACCAGCGACTAGAAATTCCAACGCATCGCAGGCATTCTGGATGCCCCCCATACCGATAATCGGCACAGTGACCGCTTGGCGAGCTTCGTAGACCATTCGGAGAGCGATGGGCTTAATGCCGGGACCACTGTACCCGCCGGTGACGTTCGCTAGTCGGGGCCGCCTGGTCTCTAGGTCAATGGCTAAGGCCGGAATAGTGTTGATCAGGGAAATCATATCACTGCCGTGCTCAACTACACAACGGGCAAAATCGCCAATGTGAGTGACATTCGGACTGAGCTTGGTAATCAAGGGCAGGGTGGTGACTGCACGCACAGCCGATACCACCGCCGCCGCTTGTTGCAAATCCGTGCCAAAAGCAATGCCGCCTTCCTTGATATTGGGGCAGGAAATATTTATTTCTAGAGCCGCGAGGCCGTCTTTTTCGGCCTCCAGACGGGCCGCGACTTCAGCGTACTGGGCGATGGTTCTGCCCCAGATGTTGACAATTATTGGACACGGCAGCTGGCGCAGAAAAGGCAGGTACTGCGCGTCAGCAATGAATTTGTCGAGGCCGGGGTTTTGCAAGCCGATGGCATTTAGCATCCCGCCATAGACTTCGACTGCCCGAGGTGTGCGGTTGCCGTCTGAGGGAAAAGGCGAGACGCCTTTGACTGTGATTGCCCCTAATTGAGAAAAAGGCAGCAAATCCTGATACTCCGCACCATAGCCAAAAGCGCCAGAGGCGGCAATGACCGGATTGGATAACCTAATCCCCCCTAAATTAACCGAGATATCTGCCATAGCGAAAACAATTCTCCCTCGAGTTACAATTCCAGCATTTTACGGTATAGGGCGATTTCCTGCAATGCGTTTTCCACTTGCCGAATCTTCCATTCAAGATGCCATTTGTCACAGACGTATTCCATACTCGGCTCCCAGCCTAGGCGTGAGTCGAATTCCACCGCCGGGATGGTCGCCCGGGCATTCTCAATTTCTGCTTGCGCGAGGTCAACAAGCTGTGCTAAAATCGACAGCATTTCGGCGCGATCAGCAGACGCTTGCAGGCGGGTGTTGAGCAACCACCATTTTTTGACCGTAAGGGTAGTAATCACAGAGTGATAAATGAATTCCCCTAACGCTAGCAGACGCCGACCATTGTCAATTTTTTCTGGCGGCATCTTGGCCAAGCTATCGCCCAGTACTGTCAAGCCTTGTTCCCAGCGAGACTGCATTTGCTCCAGGCGCTTAATCTCCTTAGGATAGCGCAAAGGCCCAGGTGTTTGGTTTTCATTCTCATAAGGCTGATACAGTGTCTTGATGATGCGATGGCCAAAATGCGCGCCTGGTGCCGTCGGGAACTCGATTTCCTTACCACCCATAGTACGGGTAATGTTGGGCTGAAAAATCAACGGATAAGCTGATCCTACTCGCCAAGGACCATACTGGTCCTCGTTGGACGCCACGTAGAAATCCATCGCCTCGCTCCAGAGCCGCCAAGTCGATAGTACCGCCGCACTGCTCTCGGAACCGTAGTCGCGGACGGCTATCTTGACCAGTAAATCCTCCAGGTCTTCTTCGCGAGGAGACCAGACGTTGGCTTTACGCAAGTCTATCACCGCGTTCGGCCACCAGCCATAATGATGAGTCTCGTAATGCTCGTCCACACCCCAAGCAGACAACGCCTGGTTCAAATGTCGGAAGCGCTTAATCCAGCGATATGGCGTAGGGACATACGGCACACAGCCGAAATCCCAAGTCGCGCCAATGGTGTTGCTGGTGACGCTGATGCGGTGCCCAGTGGCGTGCGCGTTTTCACATTCGCTGCTGAAATAATAGCCTGGCTCGGTGGCGGAAATGGTGTAGTCCATAACCGGACAACTCAAACCGTCAATGCGGTTCTGCTTGAAAATCTCGAAGGTGATTTGCACTGTGAAGTCAGTGTGCAGCTCCTCCAGAAACTTCCGCCGTAGGTCATTATCTGCCCAGCCCCAGTTGTAGGTGCTGAAGATGATTTTTGCCTCCGGCTTGACTTTCTTGATCGCCCGGCGGATGCAATCAAGATAAGCAGGGTAGTCTTGACAAGGCCACCAACCGGGGCTGGGGCGACTGTCAGGGATGCCATCCTGCAGACTCTCTCGCCAGCGTTTGCCAGTCGTGGCCGGGTCTTTGCTGGGGAATTCCAGTGATTCACCGCAGAGGCCTAGACCGACTGCCTTGGGATAACGGCGGAAGAGCTCACCATAGATAGAGTCAAAAAAGGCCTCGGCGTCCGCTTCATCCGGATGCTTGTAGCTGGGCAGATAGTTGTAGAGAAATGTATCTAGGCCGTATTCTTCGGCCCGGTCAATTAAATCATTGATGTCACAATGGCCGCCAGCTGTCACCCCGAAGTCCTTGACAAAAATCTCGATAGTATTGAAGCCTGCGTGGATGATAGCATTCAGCTGCCAATCGGGAAACTCGTCGATACCACAACCAGAATGCACTCGTCGGAAGCGAATGAGCTGTTCACGCTTTTGCTCACCCAAGGTTAAAAAAGGCGCTTCCCGCAAGTTCAAACTATCCTCCAGATAGACCACGCCGTTCCAGAGACCAGGCAAATCGCTGGCCCCAACAGTGACCCGATCAGGGCTGACTTGCAATAAAAACGCGCCTTTGCTCAAACCGGAAATTTTTGTCAAGCCGAGCGTCGGCGTGGCGACTTCAGTTGGCTCAGAACGCAGACACAGCGACAAACCCATACTAGTGCGCAGATAATCCTGAAAGTCAGTCGCCGCCTTTTCCCCGCCACGGCCAAAGCCAGCTCCCAGAACTAATGACCAGTTTTCGCTGAGCGAAACCTCTTCTGTGCTAGGCTGAAGAGAAAAGTCGCGGCGAGCCGGTTGATGAATAACCCGCATCCGTTTCTTGAAGTCGTAATTTTTTTCATTCATACTTGCTTACCCTATTGTAGTTGAGTCGCTAATCAGCGCGCCCCAGAACCTTGACCCGGATGCTGGTAAAAATCGGCCGCTTAGCGATTATTTGGCGTAGTCTATCGAACGAGTCTCCCGAATGATGGAAACGCGAAT
>CAZUCG010000417.1:0-3173 GCA_964619145.1 uncultured Lentisphaeraceae bacterium
GCCTAAAACGTGTAAACGCGCGACTTGCTCGACTGTCTGAAACATATAGTCTCGCTTCATTTTTCCCGATGTCAACAAGATGTCACTTTGTCCTAAGTCCTCAATAATAATTTCAAAACAATCCGCCAGATGGTGGATAATGCGCGGGACGCGTACTCCCAGCCGAGACAGGAAGTCGCTGATGGCGGCAAAACCTGCATTTTCTCGCCGTTCGGGATTATAGGCACACCAGACCCAGGATTCCGTGGCCGTCTTCAGGCGGCAATAGCGTCGCCCGCTGCCTTGCTTGGGCAATGCCGCCAAAGTATATTCGCCCGCCTGGATGTCCAGGCTGGCCAAGATGCGCGAGTCGGGCTTGCGCTCAGGTGTCACGGGTTTTGGTGGTTGCACGTCGTCGCCGATAAATATACCATCGGCATAGAGTAAT
Source organism: uncultured Lentisphaeraceae bacterium (assembly GCA_964619145.1). Lineage (GTDB taxonomy): Bacteria > Verrucomicrobiota > Lentisphaeria > Oligosphaerales > Oligosphaeraceae > JAAZIZ01. The sequence goes on from CAZUCG010000417.1 coordinate 428, forward strand.
GGCCGCGGCAGTCGAGTGTAATCCCAGAGCACGACGTTATGCAGGTGGGTGCCGGTTGGAACACCCAATTCAATGCCTAGGCCGAGCGCGCCTGTGCACTGGACACCCTTGAGCTCTAAGGCAAAACGCCGTTTGGCTTGTTCGGATTGGGCATTGCGGAGCATCGGATGGTGGGTTAAAGCACAGTCAGCGATCTCACCGTGGGCGCGGATATAGTCGGCAGCGGTACCGATGTCTGACCAGAAGACATTCGGCGAGACGCAAAAAGCTTGCACTGCCCAGCCCGAATCTACGGCCTTTTGATAGCAGTCAATGATATCCGGAGCGTCTTCATCAGCTGGTAGTAAATCCAGAACATCTCGCCGGAAGATATGAATGCCGGAAAAGGTCAAACTGCCACCTTGCTGGTCGCGGAAGGATTTTATCTGGCCATCTGCGTGCAACGAGACAGTGCGAGGACCCTTGTTGGGGACCAGCAGTACCGTGACTGCGGATTGCTGGTGCAAATGCGCATCCAGCAGCTGATGCAGGTCGAAATCCAGAATAGTGTCAGAATTATGCACCAGCACGTGCTCGGCAGCTGGTATGAGCTGGCAGCCTTTGCGTAGGCCGCCACCGTGATTGAGTAACTTGCTCTCTTGAGAAACACGGATATCCCAAGAGTATTTCTGGGACAGGCGGTTGCTGAACTCCGCCACCCGGTCGCCTTGATATGAGGTGTTGACGATTAGATTGTCGATAGGCAGGCGGCTGAGGTTGCCAGCCGTGAGTTCCAGTAACGGCACACCGCAGAAAGGCAGTAGGGCCTTGGGTCGAGTCAAGGTGGCAGGACGTAAACGCCGGCCTTCACCGGCAGCCAAAATAAAGGCGCTTAATTTGCTCATAGCAGTAAAATTTACAGTTGAGGGTTCTAATAATGCTTTTTGACCCATTCGAGGGCGTCTTCCTTGCTTTTTAAGACGCCCTCGAGATTGGCATCCCGAACAGCGTCCAAGATGGTTCGAAACAGTGGCCCCGGTGGATAACCTAGAGAAATCAAATCGGCGCCGGAGAGCAATGGCGGGAGCGGAGCAGGGCGGTTCTCTTCTTCTTCCCAAGCTTGCAGTAGTGCCTGGTGGTGCTCCAATTTGCCGTGGCTACTCCAGCAATCTAAGTAGTGGAGTTCTAACAACAGCGGGAAAATTGCTGCTTGTAGAGTTCGGCGCTGAGTGGCTAGGCGCATCTTGGGGAAGTCCGCTAACGACATATGCCGACGGACCAGCTCGCGGACTGTCTCGCAGAGCTTCGTGGGCTGCCGCAGGCGCAGCAAGATTTTCTCGGCCATCTCTGCGCCCACGCTGTCGTGGCTATGGAAACGGATTCGCTCTGCCAGGAAGAAGGTCGTTGGCTTGCCGACGTCGTGTAAGAGTACCGCCCAGGCCAAGGCCAGCCATTCGAGCTGGCTGGCTCGCGCTAGACGTCCGGCAACAAAGCGTGGCCCAGTGCCAGTGCTGTCGGGCGAGTCTTTGCCGCTGAGTTGGGAGAATCCTGCTAGCATTATCAGGGTGTGTTGCCAGACATCGCCCTCGGGATGAAATTGTGGGGGCTGTTGCACGCCCTGCAGAGCGCTGACTTCTGGCAGAATGTAACGCAGCAGGCCGCTGCTGTGCAATAATTTCAAACCGTGAGTGGCAGCCCGGCTGAGGAGGACCCGGTTGAGTTCACTGGCGATGCGCTCTTGTGAGACGCAATTGATGTTCTGGCTTTCGAGGATGATTGCCGCCCAGGTCTCCGGCTCGATACTGAAATCGATTTCGGCTGCCAAGCGCACAGCTCGGAGCAGGCGCAGTTTATCCTCTTGGAAGCGCAGCTGTGGCTGCCCCACCGCCCTGATGATCTTTTGTTGCAAGTCAGCCTGGCCGCCGACATAATCGTGTAGAGTCTGACTTATCGGGTCAAACAGCATTGCGTTGATGGTGAAATCACGTCGTCGCACATCTTCTTCCAACGAGGAAAAGGAGACTTTGCTGGGATGGCGCCCATCGAGATAATCGCTTTCGCGGCGGAAAGTTGCTACTTCATACGAACAATCGCCAGCTAACACTACGATGATGCCGAATGCTTTGCCGACAGAATAAGTCCGGGGGAAAAGTTGTTCGACTTGTTCAGGTAAGGCAGAGGTGGCGATGTCGTAATCTTTGCTGGAGCGGCCTAGGAAAAAATCCCTGACGCATCCGCCCGCCAAGACAGCCTGATGGCCAGCTTCCTGCAAAGTCGAAAGGATGTTCCTGACTACTGGCGGACAAAAAAATGTATCTAGATCAGGCATCGGTGCTTTTGTTTCTGGGTAGGCAGTATTGTTGTAAAAACTAGGTTGCCGGAATACAGCTTGGCTAAGATTGCCGTTGCTGAAAAAGCCATTCCAAGAGCTCGGGTTGGGCAAGGGCGGGTGCCCAAGAGTTGTGCCCGACACCGGCAAATTCAGTGTAGCGGATATCGCCGCCGGCCTGTTGTACTGCTTGGACCATCCGGCGAGTCAAAATCGCGGGGACGGCGTTGTCGGCCGAACCGTGGAAGGCCCAGATAGGCAGTCCGCGCAAACGTTGAGCTTGTTCAGGATCACCGCCGCCACAGATCGGCACGGCAGCGGCAAAGAGTTCCGGGTAGCGGCAAATCGCGTCCCAAGTGCCGAATCCACCCATCGACAACCCAAGTACATAAATCCGTTCTTGTGCAATGGGATTTTCGCGCTGGATATTGTTCAATA
>CAZUCG010000418.1:0-3162 GCA_964619145.1 uncultured Lentisphaeraceae bacterium
ATCATCCAAATCAGTTCGGGTTGAGCTTCGGCCAGCGCTGTCTGCGGCAGTCAAGGGGATATGAAAATGGGTGCGTAACTCTGTGGCCCGACGTTGTTGAGCAAAAGCCAATCCGGCCGGTAAGTCTGGGCAGCGGAAGATTTGCTGGGAGTCTTTTTGCAAGCGGATGCCGCATTGGTGCAGGTACACTTCATCCAAGAATGCAGCCGCCTGAGGCATTCCGGTCTGGTCAAAGATTGGCGCTGCGCTTAAATGCACCTTGGCGATACTGATGCCGGCCTGCTCGAGCTTCTGCAGGCAAGCAGTGGGCGATTCACCCAGCACGCCTTGATGGCAAGTATCCAGGCAAACGCCCAGATAGCGGTCGCTGATAGCTCTGGAGTGTTGCGAATAGCGCCAGTAGATTTGGGAAAAAAAATTCAGCACTGAGGTGCAGCTATCGAGCAGACAATCAGGTTCCGGCTCCAAGCCGAAACAAATTTGTTTTCCGGTAGTGTCTTCCAGGCGTTGCAGGAAAGTCACTAACTGATCTAAGTTTTTGATAGCCGCTGACAGTGCCTGCGGAAGCATTTGCCCCCGATAGGCGAGTGGGACGCTGCTGACGCTGCCATACGACAGAGTTGGGGGCAGCAACTGCGCTAGTACTGCTGCTGCGTTTTGGCTGTATTGCAGGCGTTCAGGGCGGCTCCAGTCTGGCAGATAGACATTTCTTTTTACCGCGCAGCGGTGAAATTCGCCGTACGGGAAGGCGTTAACTGTAAAAGGGTACAGGCCTTCCTGAAGAAAATATTCTTGTGCGGCAGTTATGGCTTCAGGATGGCTGTGCAGATAGGCCGCGGAATTGGCGCTAAAGCGCAACCCTAAGCCAAAATCCTGTTCCAGGCCTAGTATTTTTTTGACGCGTTTAGGGTAAGTCTGCAGTGCTTCGAACTGTTCTTGCCAGGTCTCACCGGGGTGGACATTCAGGCAATACGATAGATGGCATAAGTGGTCGCGGTTCCTGACTAGCATATTAGCGTTCCTGTCCAAGTCCGTAATGAGGCATCGCGGGCACCCATCACCAGCACGCATTTGTGCTCTTGGCTGTTTTTGATGACGGCGGCCGCATCGTCCCGGCTGGGGACGTAAAACACTGGCAAGCCGCTGTTGGCGTATTCTTCGGCAATTTGTTGCGAAGTCGGGCTATGGCTGCTGCTGCCGCCAGCATAGAAGACTGGCAACAGCAACAGCCGATCGCCGGGCAGCAATGACTCTCGCAGGACTTCTGCTAGCGCCTGGCGCATAAAGCCCAGGGGGCCGAAGCCGTGCGGCTGAAAGACTGCCAGCAATGGGCCGCCAAAACGCTCGCGGGCGGCCGCTAATGCAGCGGTAATTTTTTCCGGGTTGTGGGCGTAGTCGTTGATATACGGGCAAGTCGCTCCTGGCGCTGACATCAACTCGAAGCGTTGGCGGATGCCGCGAAAGGCTCCCAGTGCGCCTGCCAGTTCTGCTTTAGGCAGTTCTGGCAAAACAATGCTTAGCATCTGCAGCACTGCGGCGGCATTCCAGGCAGAGTGCAGGCCAGTTTGCTGGCAGTTGATTGGCGGATAACCTTCCAGAGTGAATTGGCATCCTGCCGCAGTCGCGCGATAAGTTATTGGGTAGGCTGAGGGCACTGAGGTTTCCGCCGCCGAGAAATATTTCCGAGGCAGGGCGGCAGGCGGCAGTTCTGCCAGACTTGCCGGTAGCACCGCTGCTCGACTGGTCTGTTGCAGGAAGGCTGTGAAGACTTCCCGCAACTCCGCCGTGCTATAGTGGTCATTACCGATATTGAGCAATAAGGCGTACTCAGGACTGAACTCGCGGATGCTGCGATCACTCTCATCTACTTCCGCTACTGCAAATTCCGGCGTTGAGTCAGAAAAAAAATTACCTGGCTGTTTATCGTCTTCATAATCGAGGCAATAGCCACCATTGACCAGCAGTACTTGGCGGGATAACTGCCGTAACGCTGTGGCCAGCCAACCCGTGACCGAGGTCTTGCCGCACGAGCCAGCGACGGCAATCAGCGGTATTCGCAGCCGGCGCAGGGTCTGAGATAACGCGCCGGCGCGGTGAAATATCGGCAAAGCCGGCCCAGCCAGCAAATCAGAGTTCCCCGGCTCAATGGCGGCAGAGACGACGAAGGCGTCAGGACGGAATGCCCGCGGACCGGAGCCATCTTGCTGAAAAAGCTCTATCCCCTGCTGCCGCAGTTTGCAGTATAATCCCTGTTTGGCCGGCTCAGCCAGGCCGCGGTCGCTGCCGGCTACCGTGTAGCCTTGACGGACTAACAATTGCGCCAGGCCGCTCATACCGATGCCGCCGATGCCAAGCAGAAAAACCCTGCCGGGAGGAGAGAGAAAGTCTAGGCTATAAGAAATTTGTCCGCTCATTGGCTATGCCTATTATTTTTGGAAAACTATATTATATTTTTCCGGCCAGGAATTCTGCATAACATAATGTCCCAGGATAGACTGCGCAAGAGTCTTGGCCTAAAACAGACTGCTTTTTGCCCAGACCAATTTACTGGGCCCGGCTCAATTCACCTCCAGCGAACACCGCCGCCCAGCGCGGCCGGGCGCGGTATTTTCCTCGCCGCCTGCTGCTGTAAGACACGTCAGCAGACGACTGAATTATAAACTTCAACCTTTAGTTAGCAAATTATGATCTCAGTAACCACCTTACAACAATCAGGCCGCTGGCTGGCGGTGGGCTATATTCTGCTGGCGTTGCTGAATCTCAGCTTATTTCCGCCATTGACCGCGCAGGACCTCCTGGCGCCGGTGTTAGTGGGCGTGCTGTTGTGGCAATGGCGACAGAGCCTTAGCATTGTCCGGGAGAGCCACTACGCACTGCCGGTGTTTTTAGGCTTGGCGTTTATAGTTAGTCTTTTTCACGCTAGCTCCGGCACTGGTGGTTTTTATGACTTCGCCGTTTTTGCTTATATGGCAGCGCTGTATGTGTCGTTCCGACTGCTGCCCCTAGACGAAAGGCTACAAACGCGTTTGGGAATGGCGCTGTTGCTGTTGCTGCTGGCCGGTTTTGGAACTGGGATTTTGGCATTGTATTGCCCATCCTGGCCGGGCCAGGGGCTGTTTTATCTCGATCCGCATTCAGGCTCGCGCGGACTCGATTTCCTGG
>CAZUCG010000419.1:0-3161 GCA_964619145.1 uncultured Lentisphaeraceae bacterium
ATTTCCAAGCGTGCCATTGCTAAGCTCCTATTGTTAGGTATAATTCGTTTTTCTGAAGATAATCCGGCTGGAAAATTTTCGCCCCTCGGTTCCATCCTAGAGCATAGTATATTGGAGAATTTCTGCCGCTGTTGTGACGCCCTGCAAAATTTGGTTGATACCATCTCCGCGGAGTGAGATCATTCCCTCTTCGATGGCCTTGCGCCTAATATCCTGCGTTGGCATACGCTGATTAATCATAGTCTGAATCGTCGGGCTAATAGCCAGCAGTTCAAAGATACCTACCCGGCCTTTATAGCCACTGCCATTGCAAATCTCACAGCCATTGCCGCGATAAAATTGCCGGCCTTGGACTTGGTCGCGGGTGATACCGAGCAGTCGCAGTTCTTTGTCATCGGGGATGTACGGCGCCTTGCAGCTATGGCAGCATCTGCGGATCAAGCGTTGTGCCAGCACGCCAATTACTGTCGAGCTAATCAAAAAAGGCTCAATGCCCATATCAATAAGTCTAGTCACAGCACCTGGAGCATCATTGGTATGCAGTGTACTGAGCACTAAGTGTCCAGTCAATGAGGCTTGAATGGCGATGCCCGCTGTTTCCACGTCACGGATTTCACCGACCATTATTCGGTCCGGGTCTTGTCGCAAGAATGCTCTTAAGGCTTTGGCGAAAGTCATACCGAGCTGTTCCTTCACCGGCACTTGCATAATGCCCTCGATATCATATTCGACCGGGTCTTCGGCAGTTAACAATTTTTCGTCAATAGTATTCAGTTCTTTCAAGCCGGAATAGAGAGTCGTGGTTTTGCCGGAGCCGGTCGGTCCAGTCACCATAAAAATGCCATTTGGTTGGGCAATCAAGGAGCGAATCTTCTTGGTCATATCAGGCGTCATACCCAAACTATCGAGACTCAGGTTAACCACGCTACGGTCAAGAACACGCAACACCACACTTTCACCGTAGCGCGTCGGGAGGGTAGAAACACGTAAATCGATAGGCTTACGGTTAATGCGCAGTTCAATTCGGCCGTCTTGAGGCATCCGTCGTTCCGAGATATTCAGTCCACTTATAACCTTGATGCGGCTGATTACCGGTATGGCTAGATGTTTTGGCGGCGGCGCCATTTCATAAAGAGCACCATCGATCCGGTAGCGGATGCGGAATTCATCGGCAAACGGCTCGAAGTGGATATCGCTGGCTTTATCCTTGATGGCCTGTTGCATAATGATGTTCACAAAACGCACTATCGGGGCATCATTGGCGGCTTTCTCCAACTCTTTGTCATCAAGATCGTTAAAACTATCAGGTGACAATTCGTGCAAATCAGCCAGCTCCTGGATTACTTCGGACATCGAGCCGCCCTTTTCCGGATAAAACAGATCAATAGCATCCTGGACTTCTTTCGGCCGCCCCACCAGCACCTGGCATTCTTTATTCAAGACGAAGTGCAATTCATCTATCAGCCGCGGGTCGAACGGATTTTCCGCCACCACGGTCACGAATTCGTCAGTGCTACTGATGGGTATGATGCCATAAGTGCGGGCGATGTCTGAGGTCATCAGGTCAATCACTTCTTCGGGAATTTCGCCGGTACGTACCTCGATAAATTGGCTGCCTAGTTCTTCCGCAATCATTTGCAGCAAAGAATCCTCATCGATGATATCATAATTGTAGAGCACTTTTTGGAAAGATTGTCCGTTACGGATACTCTCGTCCAAAACTTCTTCGAGTTGATCATCGGTGGCTTTATCCCGGTTAAGCAGGAGGTGCCAGATCATACTTACATCTGCTGAAATATCAATGCTAGCCATTATCGTTACCTGAATTTTTGTATTCGAGATGTTATTTAGCCGCGGATTATTCTTTCACCACTGTCAGGCGCAAAACTTCTTTGATGCCAGTTTGGCCCATTGCGGCTTTGCGTAATGCGTCTTCCCGCAAGGTCCGCATACCAATTTCACGCGCTCGGCGCATAATTATCCCGGCATCTGCCTTCTGATAGATCAATTCTTCGATGCTTTCTTCTAAAATAAAGATTTCGTAGACGCCCATTCTGCCTTTATAGCCCTTGCTACATTCACTGCAACCGGGGGCGTGCATAAAGTTCGATTGTTTGGCGTAGTTCTCATCGATGCCCAATTGCTCAATTTCAGTCGGAGTTGGCTGATATGCCGTTTTGCATTGCTTACAAAGCCGGCGCAGCAGGCGTTGGGCCATAATGGCCCGAACTGACGACGCCACCAAGAATGGCTTAATGCCCATATCGACCAAACGGGTAATGGCGGAAGGTGCGTCATTGGTATGCAACGTGCTGAACACTAAGTGACCGGTCAAGGCAGCATTGATGGCGATTTCACCAGTCTCATTATCACGAATTTCACCAACCATAATGATATTTGGTGCCTGACGCAACATTGCCCGCAATGCGTGTACGAAGGTCAGGCCGATATCTGCATTGATTTGCACTTGGTTAATACCACTGAGTTCGTATTCCACCGGGTCTTCCGCAGTGATGATTTTTCTGGTCGGCTGATTCAGAGTATGCAAGAACGAATACAAGCTCGTGGTCTTACCAGAACCAGTCGGGCCAGTGACCAGAAAAATACCATCCGGGAAATTCAAAATTTTATAGATAATCTCCTGATCGTCCTCGAGAAATCCCAGTTCCTGGATACCGAGCATCACGCCGCTTTTATCCAAGATACGCATCACGATAGATTCGCCGTGGGTAACTGGGACATCCGAAACACGCAAGTCCAGTTCGCGGCCCATCGCAGTTACTCGGATGCGGCCGTCTTGTGGAATACGATGCTCGGATAAATCCATCCCGGCCATCAGTTTTAGGCGGGAGAGGATACGATTCTGTAAATATTTCGGCGGGCTTTCTACTTCGTTCAAAACACCATCGATGCGGTAGCGGATGCGAAAACGTTTTTCCATCGGCTCGAGATGAATATCAGAACTACGGGTTCGGAAAGCCTCAATAATCAGCAGTGACACCAAGCGGATAATGGGTGCAGAGTCTTCCTCCTCTTTGCCATCCACCTCAGTAGTTACATCACGCGTATTATCCTGGGTGAGGTCGATAGTGACTTCAGTCATATCTTCTAAAAATTTATCCACGCTGCCTTCGTCGCTGCCGTAATAGAATTCCAACCCC
>CAZUCG010000420.1:0-1713 GCA_964619145.1 uncultured Lentisphaeraceae bacterium
CACTCGGCCATTGCGCATATCCAGACAGGGCATTATAATGACTTCGCTTAACATTGACTAACCTTCTTCCCCTTAGCAAAAAATTCAAATTAATAGTCGTACGACTAGCCACCAGAAAACAACGCTTATCGGCTATCGCGTGGGTAATTGTATTAATCTAATCTTTCCCTGCAGAAAAACAAATGCCGCCTTTGCAAAAATGCAATGGCCGTATATATTTACTACCAATAAGCGCATTTTACTTCGGGAATTCATTACGGCAGGAGGGATTATGTCTAAGAAGTTTTCTTTTACGCTGATTGAATTACTGGTAGTAATCGCCATCATTGCGGTGTTGGCTTCGATGTTATTACCGGCCTTAAGCAAAGCTCGGTCCAAGGCGCAGGACATCGTTTGCCGGTCTAACCAGAAACAACTAGGTGTCGCGGTCTTGAATTACGGTGATGACTACAACGACTTCATCCCATTTTCTTTCGAAAGCGGCCCCGGGACGTTATGGTCCGGTTACGCCGGTCGCAATGGCAAGGCCTGGTATTGCCGCATTGGCGCATATTTTAATATGCCCGCTTATGACTGTTATCGTCTTTGTCAAATGGGCAGCACCGAAGTGTATTCCAAAGCCAGTCAAGTCGGCCCCATACCTTTCAAATGCCCCTCGACTCCAGAGTCGAAATTTGGCTACGCCCCTTCGATCATTGTTGCCGGGGGTAACATTCCAAAATATCTAGTCGATGCGGATTTGCTGCTTTACAACGCCGCTTTCCGTCATATCAAACAACCGAGCCTAAAGGCCTTTATTTTTGACTCATATTGCGTCAACGACTATAACTTCTATAAAAATCCGTGGCTTTCGAGTATACTGCTCGACAGGCATAACAACGGGATGAACTTCCTCTACTTCGATGGACACGTGGACTGGATGCCAATTGGCACCGTCAGAACTCACACCAGCATTTCACCATATAGCAATGCCTACGGCGTACATAGTATCTTCGGCACTTTCTATTGACAGCCTTTTTGTTTAAGGCTCACAAGTAGGTGGGTCTTATTTTTTGCCTTGTGACGAAATCAGCATTTGAAATAGGCGCTTAAAGTTATGGCCACGACACAAGAAAAGATTTTGCAAGCTGCCTGTGAAGCATTTGCCGAAAACGGTTATTACACAGCCAAGACTCAGGATATATGTGCTTCCGCTGGTGCTAATGTAGCTGCCATCAGCTATTATTTTCGCGGCAAGGCGAATTTGTATCGCTCGGTCTGGGAATACTTATTTCACGGTGAGACGGTGCGAATGCAGCAAAGCCTCGCACAAGCCAACGATCCTCGGGAGAAGCTATGCTTACTGATCCGAGCGAGTGTGCTTTCAGTCGCGGGCAATGGGCTGATGTCGTGTTTTGCCAAAATCATCCACCACGAGATTGGCAGTCCCAGTCCAATGCATTTAGAAATAATGAGCAAGTACCTGGAGCCGATTCAGCGTTGGTTCACTTCAGTCATACAAGATTATCTTGGTCCAGAGACAGAGGAGAAAGAGCTCAAATGCTGTTTGCTCTGTGTCCACGGCCCGCTGCTGGACTTGATGGGCTTCCGTTTGAAATGGGAACGAATACAACGCGACGAAAATTTGCGTCAGCATCCGCCCTACAACGCCAGGCCTGCATTTCTAGATAACCCAGAGCCACTTATTGAGCAGATGCAACGCTATAGCCTCGG
>CAZUCG010000420.1:1813-3153 GCA_964619145.1 uncultured Lentisphaeraceae bacterium
CATTTCTAGATAACCCAGAGCCACTTATTGAGCAGATGCAACGCTATAGCCTCGGCGGCCTAGATGCTTTTCGCAAAACAGCCGCCGCCAATTGACGGCACATAATATTGGCTATCAATTAGCGAACAGTTATTTTTTCCTGCCGGCTCGTCAATAGAGGGCAACTCTTTCCAGGATGGCATCGAGGTCTTCTGGCAGTCCCGGATGGTGGGCGAAAGCGTGATAGTCAGCACCGACTCCCAGCAACAAGTGATACGGGCTACCGTGATTATCTGAACCGCCAGTGCAGAGGAGGTTATGTTTTTTGGCATAGCTGCGATAGAATTTGCTTAATTCACTACCAAAAGCCGAATGCGAGCATTCAATGCCGTCAAATTGCAGCTCATCCCGCAAGGCATCCATACGCGCCAAGTCACAGACTTTGAAATATCCTTTGGGATGGGCGATAAAAACTAGACCGCCGTATTTGCGGATTACTGGTAGTACAGATTCAGCTTCTGGATATGGGATATGGTAACCTTCGTCCCAGCGTTTCATTTCCAGGCGAGTGAATTCTTCTGGACTCTTGACCCAGCCATTGAGGATTATGGTTTTCCGCCAGATACCATTCTGAACGTGAGTAATGCCCTGTTTGTCGAGGCACTTTTGTGGTCGGTACATCTGCAACAACTGCCGCCGGAACTCACGGCCACAGGGGAAGCCTTCCTTTTCATAGAATTGCGAGAGCAGATCACCATAATCGCATTGCCACTTGCGGTAGCGGGCGAAGACTGCCTCCAATTCCGGTGGTGTCGGCACCGGTAAATTCAGGCAGACCATATCGATGGCGCCGATCGAGGTAGTGACGGTCATTTCGGCTGAAGGGATATAGCGCACTTCCGGATATTCACGGGCGGCGGCCTGGATATCTTCCCAAGAATCCATCGTCTGATGTTCAGTAATGGCAATGGCCCGCAATTTCAGACGTTGAGCATCCTGGAAGTACTGCCTGACCGAGGCAGTCGCATCATAACTCCAATGGGTATGCAGATGCAAATCAAAACAAGCTTGTGGATGCGGATAGGACATAGCCATAATATTTCCTTTCAATTGTCTCGAAAAAATACCCGTGAGAGCTCGACAAACAAACCAATTCATAGCCCCGGCATTACTCTGGGTTGGCTCGCTAGATCAACCTCAGGACTCCTTGCCCTCTTTATTCACTGCCGCAGGGCTGACTGCTGCTTGCTTTGCGTTGTTTTTTACCAAGCAATCCAAAATATGCGCAACGGCAATAGTAATATGTCCTGCCGAAAAGCCAGCCGAAGAAAGTTCGCGATGGAATGACTCTGCCAACAAGC
>CAZUCG010000421.1:0-3141 GCA_964619145.1 uncultured Lentisphaeraceae bacterium
AGCCGGTGGAGGCGCACCGTTAGCTTCCGTCTGCATCCGCCGTGTCCAGACCCAAGTGTTTTTACAGCCCTTGATTCGACACGGCCGTTCGATTTCTTCGATGGCCTGCATCGCGGCATAACATTGGGTACAGAAACGCTTCGGCGGTGTCCCGGCGTAGCCTTGAGCATACGACTCCAATTGCTGAAAGCGATTCCAGACCCAAGAGCTCTGGCAGCCTGGTTTGGAACAAGGGACCTCCTGATCGCTGAGTTTCAAAAATAACGAGTAACAATCCTCGCACATCTGCTCTGCCTTGGCATCGTGCCCGTGTGCGACATTGCGCATCGTCTGTTCGCCACTAATATGCAGGAAGTTCTTGCAGCCTTTAATGCGGCATCTAACCTCACTGGCAGGGAAAAAATCACCAAGATTGCCGAATCCGTCAGTCAAAGTTCAATCTCCTGAATTAAAAATCAGATTATTCCAGCAGAACCCACACTCGAAAATAACGCCTGAATGCTAGTTTACAAACAAACAATGATTTTTTAGCAGAAAAACAGTAAAAAAGATTGCTGTGCCTCGAGGGCCCGCCTTTGGCATTATAATTCCGACCAGAGAGCGCGGAATTTTTCCCAAGCTGTTCGCTGCCAGTCTCCTGCCTCACTCTCGGCGTGCTGGAGTCGGGGGCATTTTTTCAGCCGCGGTATCAATTCATTCCAAACGACATTGCCTTCACCTGGTGGATTATGGTCATCATCACTGCCGTAGTTATCGTGTAAATGGCAGGTAACAATATTATTGGCCAGCAACTCCACTACTCCGACGGCACCAAGTGGCGAATAACTATTGGCGTGGCCAGAATCGAAACACCAGCCCACATTCGGATGCTGTAGTTCTTCGACAATGGCTGCGAGCCGCTGCAAGTCCTCTACACTCTCGTGGCCATTCTCCAACGCCAGAGTAATGCCGACAGTGGCAGCCACAGGCACCAGCGTCTCTACACTATGGCGAATTGCCGACCATTGCTCTGGGGTAGTTTTCCTGTCATCAATCCCGGGATGGACGGTATAGGTCTTGACCCCGAAAGCAGCAACAGCACCCAGAAAATCCGTGTGCCGGCTGAGCATTTTTCGCCGCTCTTCCGGCTCCAGGCAAGATAGGTCCATCCCTCGCCCCCAAAAACCGTGTGCGGCTGGCGTTCGCATTCCTAGGTCGCGGATTTTAGCCACCACCGCGGCCATAAATTCAGGGTTCTGCTGCCGGCCTTCTCCCCAGCAGGGTGGGAAAACCAAGTCTGTGATGCCCCAACTGGCCAATTGAGGCAAAATAACCGCGACTTCGACTTCGGGAATCAGTCGCCAATTGACAAAATAAACTAGTGTATCTAAGATCTTTTTTTGCAAATTAAACCGCCAAATATGGTTATCAAACTGCGCTGCGAGACTCTAAAATTATTTTGCCGATTGGGCACTAAACATCAGCTCATATCAGTCTGAGCAATTTAGTCGGCTTCCTCAGCCGACGCTAGCCCCCGAACCGATTGGACCATCTGTAGTGATCAACCTCAACTCATCAGCGCGTTTAGCCGCCAGAAGCATCCCGCAAGAGAGCATCCCGCGTAATTCACGAGGCTTCAAGTTGGCCACAATGACAATTATCTTACCAGGCAAATCCTCAGGGGAATAGAATTTGGCGATACCGGCCACGATTTGCCGATTTTCTGGCCCGACCTGTAATTGCAGCCGCAAGAGCTTATCAGCCCCCTCGACTCGCTCTGCCGCAATAATCTCGGCAGTCAGAAGCTGGATTTTGTTGAAGTCGTCAATACTTACCGTATTAGCGCCATCCTCGCCCTGGGTGTGAGCAGTCCCCTTGGCTGCTGCCGGCTTCGTTGCGGGGCCTTTCTGGGTTTTGCCACAAGGCGCTAGTTGGTCAGGTTTAGCGACGGCGATTCGTGGGAACATCGGAGCCGACAAAGGTAAAATGCTGGCGCCATCTCGCAGACCATTCCACGCACTTAGCGTATCCATAACAGGCTCGACACACTCTTGCGGAAGCCCCAGGATAAGCCGTAAATCAGACATTTTCGTAGGCATAATGGGGAAAAGCAAGCCCGAGACCACTCGCAGACACTCAGCCGTATTGCGCAACACGACCTCCAGTCTTTCCTGCTTGCCTTCCTTGGCCAACTGCCAAGGTTTATGCGAGTCAAAATAGCGATTGCCCTCCCGTACTGCGGCAATGACCTCGGCGATGCCGCGGTCCAGCTGCATTTTCTCGATGCCTTCGGTCATTCCTTTAACCGCTTTATGGCAGACTTCAATCAGCGGGCGTTCAGCTTCTCCCGGCTGGGTCGCTCGAGGCAAAACGCCACCACAATAGTTGTGCAACATCTTGACCACCCGACTAACCAAGTTGCCCAAGTCGTTAGCTAACTCGGCATTGAAGCGAGTCACAAAAATCTCTTCGGAAAATTCCGCATCCTGGCCCATACTCATCGCTGCCATCAGGAAATAGCGCAGTGCATCAACGCCATACTTATCCACCATTTCCATCGGATTCACCGATGGTTTGCTGGCTTCTGCTTCTGCTTCTGCTTCTGCTAGCTTCGCCAACGCCACGGCATCGCCTTTTGCCACTGCAGCGGTCAACTTGGTCTTGCTGACTTTTTCGCCATTCAGCAGCCACCAGCCGTGGGCATAAATTGTCGTCGGCAGCTCAACTTCCATTGCCATCAGCATAGTTGGCCAATAAACAGTATGAGTAGTCAAGATATCTTTGCCAATCAGATGATATGACGCCGGCCACCAGTGTTCAAACTGCTTAGCATCCGATTTGTATCCTATTGCGCTGATATAATTCACCAGCGCATCGAACCAGACATAAGTCACATAATCTTTATCGAAAGGCAGGTCAATGCCCCAAGCCAGACGCGACTTCGGCCGGCTGATACAGAGGTCCTCCAACACTTGCTTCTGTAAAAATCCCAGCGTCTCCTGGCGGCGCAAGGATGGCTGGATGAACTCTGGATTATTCTCAATATACCCAATCAGGCGTTGCTGATATTGGCCCATCTTAAAAAAATAATTTTTCTCGACCAAACGCTCGACATTGCGCTTGCAGTCGGGGCAACAGCCGTCCAATAAATCTTTCTCCATA
>CAZUCG010000422.1:0-3126 GCA_964619145.1 uncultured Lentisphaeraceae bacterium
CGACATTGCCGAGGTGTTTGTCAGGCATTTCAGCGTTGCTCAGATATCCGGCGACGCTGAAAAGGGCGGCGTAGGCGAAAGAGGGCTCGGAATTTTTCAGGAAATCGATTTTCATCTTGCCGGCGATGATTTCTTTGGCATCTACTTTCCGGTACAGGTCGAGGTATTTGCAGAATCGGTCGGCCATCGGCAGGCCGACGCAGGAAGCAACCGCCCGCTTGTAATCTGCCGGAGCCACAGTGCGCATAATTTTGCTGGCCATCTCCCAACTGCGTGGAGTAGGGAAGGCGAGTTCATCAGACGCACAAAAAAGCACTTCTTCGCCATACGTCTGGACGAAAGCCATAATGTTTTCGTGGATATGGTGACTAGTGGCCCAATTCAGCCAAGCGGACACTTCGGGACGCATAGCAAAGTGTGCAAAGCGGTTGCACAGTGCGCTGGAGAGTGGTGTGACGATAGCGTTGTCATCCTCGCGGTTGCCTGCTGCCAGTACCACGGTGTCGGGGTGGAACTGAAAATCGCCGATGCGTTTTTCCAGCACTATTTGGTAGGCTGCCGCCTGATGTAGCTTGGTGACAGCAGCGTTGAATTCGTCCAGAAATACCAGGCACGGTTCGGAGCAGGCGTGCGCCACCCAAGAGGGCGGGTATAATTCCAAGGTCTGGGTTTCGCGGTTCGGAAAATAGACCCCACCGAGTTCGGCGGGGTCTTTTTGCGCCAATCGGATGTCGATGAGTTTTTTCTGCATCGTTTCGGCCAGATGCAACGCTAGGGTTGATTTGCCGATGCCCGGCGGTCCGAGCAGCAATGCCGAGATGCCGGCTTCCAAGGTGGAGCGCAGCAACGGGAAAAGCTGCTCATAAGTATAGCCGTCATCGAGCCGGTCCGGTGTTCTTCGTGTTTTCATAAGAACGCCTCCAGCAGTTGGCAGTGGAATTCGGGATTTGCCAGCAAAGTACCGATGATATGCTTGCAGTATCCCCGGGTGCTGTCTTTGGCACGCTGAAACGCGTCTGGGCAGGAACACTGTGGGTTCTGTCGCCATTCAGGATGCAGCTTGACCACATAATCCCGACTTCCACCGATGATGTCAAAAATCACCAGTCCATCTTCTAATTGCTCGCGGCGGATGATTTTATACGTCTGCAGGACTGACTCAGCGGCACGAAAAAAGCGGTCGTCGCGGGCCTTGATGTTTATGCTAGTGCTATTATCTTGGTTGTGGCAGTTCATTTTGGTATCTGGAGTTCGGCAAATTTAAAAAGCCCTCTCTGGGACATTTATCCCTGGGAGGGCTGGTCGAGATCTTTTGGGGTGCAATTTTTCGTACACGATTAGCTTATTCCCCGAGGGCTTACCCCGGGGAATTCAAAGTGTTGACGGAGTCAATCGGCGACGAAGACGGTCTTCTTTTCCGGTCTCGGCACTTTAATAACCATAAAGCGCACGGGCTTGTCGCTCTCGTTGTACCAGCAATGTAAGATATCTTTTGGGCTTTCGATCAGCGTGTCCTTGCCGACACTTTGTTTTTCGTCACCAATCTCCACTACGCCAGTACCTTCCAGGACATAAAATGCCACATCTACTGGTGTGATATGCCGTTTCAAGGATTGTCCCGGCTGCAGCGTAATCACTGAAATCACGGCGTCTTTGCTATTGTAGAGATTGCGGGCGTCGACGTCGTGTGCGGTCGGCATCACCTTGGTCTCAGCTAGGGTTCTCGTTATCATAATTATTTTCCCTCCATCATTGCGGCGACATCTTCGGCTGGGGTGGTAATGCCCTTGATGCCGAAATTCTCTACTAGGACATTAGTGATACCGGGCGACAGGAAGCCAGGCAGCGTCGGCCCCAGGCGGATGTTTTTGAAGCCCAGGGAGAGCAGCGCCAGTAATACCAGCACGGCCTTCTGTTCATACCAGGCGATATCAAATGACAACGGCAGTTTATTCACGTCATCGAGAGCGAAGGCCTTTTGCAGTTCCAGCGCGATGATTGCCAGCGAGTAGGAGTCGTTGCATTGGCCGGCATCAAGCACCCGTGGGATGCCTTCGATATCACCGAGCTGGAGTTTGTTATATCTGTACTTAGCGCAACCGGCGGTGAGGATAATGCTGTCTTTCGGGAGTTGCTGGGCGACTTCGGTGAAATATGAGCGCGTCTTATGCCGCCCATCACAGCCAGCCATCACGATAAAGCGCTTGATGGCGCCTTTTTTGACCGCTGCGATGACCTTGTCAGCTAGCGCGAGGACTTGCTTGTGGCCAAAGCCACCGACAATTGTGCCTTTTTCAAGCTCAACTGGCGGGGCGCAGTTCTTGGCCATAGCGATGATCGCGGAGAAATCCTTGTGCCCGCCCTCCGGTCTCTCGGGGATGTAAGCAACATCCTCAAAGCCGACTGCGCCAGTGGTAAAAACTCTTTCCTTGTACTCCAAATCCGGTGGCACCAAGCAATTCGTGGTAAACAAAATCGGGCCATTGAATTTCTTGATTTCCTCTTTCTGCAGCCACCAGGCATTGCCGTAATTGCCTACCAGGTGTTCATATTTCTTGAAAGCCGGCCGGTAATGGGCAGGCAGCATCTCGCTATGGGTATAGATATCGACGCCAGTGCCCTTGGTCTGCTCCAGCAGCTCTTCTAAGTCCACGAAGTCGTGGCCAGAAATCAATATCCCGGGATTGTTTCTGACGCCGAGGTTGACTTCCGTCATCTCGGTGTCACCATAGTGGGCATTGGCTTCGTCGAGATAGGCCATCACCTTTACGCCGTACTCGCCAGTTTTCAGCGTGAGGGCGACCAGCTCATCGGCGGAGATGTCAGGCCGGGCAATCTCCGACAGTCCATACATCAGGTATTCAAAAATCTCCCGTCCTTGTTTTTTGATCTGATAGCCGTGTTCCAGGTAGGCGGCGATACCCTTCAGGCCGAACAACACGAGAGCTTTGAGTGAACGGATGTCCTCATTCTCAATTTCCAGCCAACCGCCAGTGCCTTTTTCTGCTTTGCTGAGAATGTCATCCACGCTCGTCGGCGACCAAGTCACGCATTCAGGCAGAGAATCGAGTTTTTCTTTGCCAACCAGAAACGCTTTCACCGCATCGCGAAGCTTGATCGCGGCAA
>CAZUCG010000423.1:0-3122 GCA_964619145.1 uncultured Lentisphaeraceae bacterium
GGAGATCATCCAAAAACACAGTTGTTAGTTGTTAGTTGAATGTCCACAATGTCCAGCGGAACTATTGTCAGCCACAATGCTGTTTAGGTTGTGGATACTAATCCACCCCCAAGGTCTCCGTGGACAAAAATCATCTTTGCCTTTTTCGATGGGCTCTAGATAAATAAAAATAGCGGCGGAAATTTTTCAAAAACCAGATTCTTACTCATAAAAAACTATGTTCCGTTTTGAGACACCATATTCATTGCTTCTGTTGTTGCTGCCTGTGCTGTTATGGTGCTGGCGCAAGTGGCGTAGGCGCCAGCGTGCCGCGGTCGGATTTTCTGGTCTCCAGACAGTCCGGCAGGTCAAACACTCTTGGCGGCAGCGTCTGGCCTGGCTACCGGGAGGGTTTTTTCTCCTGTCTTGGGTTTGTCTCTGTTTGGCTTTGGCTCGTCCGCAAGCCGGTCGGGAGCAAGTCCACGACGCCAGCCAGGGCGTGGCCATCGAGATGATTGTTGACAAATCGAGTTCGATGAGTCAGGAGATGGAGTATGATAACCAGCGGATGAACCGCTTGGAAGCCGTAAAAAGAGTCTTTGCCAGCTTTGTCTTCGGGGACAGGCAAAAGGATTTGCCCGGCCGTAGCAGTGACTTGATAGGGATGATTACTTTTGCTCGCTATCCCGATACAGTTTGTCCGCTGACGCTCAGTCATTCCGCTTTGCGGCCTTTTCTGGAATCCGTGCAATTGGCCAATATTCGCAGCGAAGACGGTACCGCGATTGGCGATGCGCTGGCTCTGGCCGCCGCACGTTTGCAGACTGCCGAAGAGACTCTGGCTTTGCAGACTCGTAAGGACCCCAGCGCTTATCAAATTAAGAGTAAGATTATCATTTTATTGACTGACGGTGAAAACAATTGCGGGAAGCGCAGTATTGCCGACGCTGCTGAGCTGGCTCGCAAGTGGGGCATCAAAGTCTATGCCATTGGAGTCAGCGGCGGTGAGGGAGTAGGCGTGGTTAATACTTTGCTAGGGGCATTCAAAATTCCTGGTCAGCAGCAGCAGTTCGATACTAGTGAATTGGAGCAACTGGCAGAACAGACCGGCGGAATTTTTCGTCTGGCCACGGACTCTAAAAGTCTGATTTCCATCTATCAGGAAATCGACCGCCTTGAACGCAGTGAGGTGGAATCCATCCGTTTTGTCGATTACAAGGAGCTTTTTGTGCCTTTGGCGATGCTGGCATTGCTGTTTTTGGGGCTGCATCTGCTCTTGAACTCTACTGTTTTTAGGAGGATACCGTGAACGGAACCTGGTATAACCTTCCTCGCTTACAGTTGCTCTGGCTGTTGCCAGTGTTTATCGGGCTATTTCTCTATGCCACCTATCGCCGACGGCAGGCGTTACGGCTTTTTCTGGGCTCACCGATGTTGCCTAAACTGACCGCCAGCGTCAGCCCCGGCCGGCGGTTCTTGCGCTCGCTGTTGTTATTGCTAGCGATGGTGTTTATTATTTTGGCGTTGGCCCGCCCGGCCTGGAATCCCGTCCCGCAAACAATTCGTCGTGAAGGGCGTGATGTACTGTTCTTGTTGGATGTCTCCAGAAGTATGCTGGCAGACGACTTGAAGCCGAATCGTCTGGAACGGGCCAAGCTGGCTATCGATGATTGTTTGCAGGTCTTGCAAGGCGACAGGGTCGTCCTGGTGGTCTTCGCCGGCAATGCCGTAGTGCGTTGCCCGTTGACCCAGGACTACGGTTTTTTTCGGATGATGCTGGCTGATGTCTCAACCGACAGTGTTTCCCGAGGCGGGACCTTGATTGGCGATGCCTTGCGCAAGGCCGCCAATGACGTGTTTGATCAACAAGACCGGCAGTACAAGGACATCGTTCTGATAACTGATGGGGAAGACCACGAGAGTTTTCCTTTAGAGGCGGCGAAGACTATCGGTGAAGCTGGTATTCGTTTGATTGCAGTCGGCTTGGGAGACGAGGGTGGCACCCCGATTGTCGTGCAGAAAGAGGACGGCAGTCGGAATGTGTTGCAATACCAAGGGGAGATAGTGCGCTCGCGGTTGGATTCCGATACCCTGCGCGAGATGGTCAATGCTACGCCCGGCGGGCGCTATTTGCCAGTCGCAACTGGCAATATCGACTTGGATAAAGTCTATCTGAATTTGATTGCCCCAGCCGCTAAACGAGAAATTGAATCCCAGACACTCGAGCGTTATGAGGAGAAATTTCAAATTTTTCTGCTCCTGGCAATAGTCTGCTTAGGGTTGCTGGCTTTGCTTAGTGACCGGCGTAAAGTAGTACAGATAGGTGCGCTAATGATGCTGGTAGCGCAAGTCGCCCTGGCCGCCTCACCCCAGAAGCTGTTGCAGTCCGGCAATGCTGCGTTAGCTGACGGGCAATACGACCAGGCGCTGGATTTTTATCGCCAGGCTGGCTTGGAAGAGCCGGAATCGCCATACTTGACTTTCAATCAGGCTTTGGTATATTTTCAGCAAGAGGATTTTACTCAGGCTATACCGTTATTCAAGAAGGCTGCTACGGCAGCCCAGGCGTTGCAACCGCCGGATCTGCAACTAGCTGCCCGCTGTCAGTTGGCTCTAGGCAATTCCCAGTTCCGAGAATGCCGTCGGCAAGAGGACAGTGATTTACAGAAAGCGACTGAGGCCTGTAAGGAGAGCATCCTGCATTACCAAGAGGCATTGCGGCTGCAACCCGATTGGCCGGTGGCAAAAGATAATTTGTTAGCTACTCGTCTTACGCTCAAAAAGTTGCTTAACATCCTCAAAGAGATGCAGAAACAGCAACAGGAGCAACAGAAAAAACAACAGGAACAGGCCAAGAAGCTGCAAGAGTTGGCCGAAAAACAAGAACAAGCCGCCGATAATTCTAGCCAAGCTCAACAGAGTCAGGATAAATCGCCCGAGACAAGTGCCAAACTGCAGGACGAGCAACAGCAAATCAGCCAGGAGACAGACGAGTTGGCTGAACAACGGCAAGCGTCAGCCGATGACCCCGTGCAGAAGAATCTTGAGCAGGCCCAGGAAAAACAGCAGGAGGCACAGGAGGCACTGGCCGAAAATAAGCCCGCTGAAGCCGATTGCAAGCATCAGCGCAGTGGGCGTGCTGA
>CAZUCG010000424.1:0-3115 GCA_964619145.1 uncultured Lentisphaeraceae bacterium
CCACCCGCCAAACCCAGCAAAATTATGTCACGACTACTGGCTGCAATAATGATCCTGCTGGCGTCACTCACGCTGGCCGCGCCTTTGCGAGTGGCATTACTAGGTGAACCAAGCGAACTGCTGGATTTGCTGACCGCGGAATTGTCGAGCAATCCGGCACTAGAGTTATTAGCCCGAACTGAGATTGAGCAAGTGCTGCGCGAGCATCAGCTCACTGCCACCGATATCGGCCAATTAGTCAAGCTATTCCCGCACACCGATATATTTGCGACGTTTACCCAAGCCTGGGACAAAAAGAGTGGCCGGATGCTCCTCTTCAATGCCAAGAACAGCTATCGCCTGGCAGATGTCCCCTGGACAGGCGAGGCGGCAGTAATGGCCACCAGATATGCCAAGGCAATCAGCAAATCCCTGGGCAAACTACAAATCAAAACCCCGCTGTGCCTATCGATTGCCATAATGCGCAATGTGGCGATTAACCTCAGCCAACGCTCTGCCCTAGATGACTGGGGCATTCAGTTTGAGCGCGGACTATTGGAACACGCTGAAATCCAGTTACTGGAACGTGAGCGTCTGGGAATGGTCTCGGACGAACGCAGCTTAACTAGCCAGACCTTCGCCTTGACAACCTCCGCCAGGGTACTGATGCTGGAATTCGAAACCGGCGAAAACGCCACCGTCATTAACCTGAAACTTCTTTGCTCTGATTTAGGCGGTCGCGAACTGCTACGTCTGGCTTGTCCAGACATCTTGAAGGACCCGCAAGATTCTATCACCCGGCTGGTAGGTGAGCTGGTGTCAGGCTTGCTGGCCTTGCCCGACACCTCCCCAATCGCCACCGAAGCGCAGGCAGAGGCACAAAAGCTCTACCAGACCTACAAAAACACGCTGAGTCCTGAAAAGGCCTTACAGAAGATCCAAGCGGCTGTAGCGCTTGCTCCTGGCAATGAGACATACCGTCACGCCACAGTCAGCGCCTACGCGTTCAAGTTATACCAAGTCGACAGCCTTGAATGCCTGCGGGAGGCCAAAAAATTGCTGGCTATGATCCGCAAATTCCAGTCTGATCTTCCCCAGACTACCCTGCCCTACCTTCCTGCCGAGGCACTACATCATTTCTTTCTCCTCGGCTTCAGCAATACATCTCAGCTCGAACAGTATCGAGTGCGCTACAATACCGAGAAAGTCCAGCTGCTGGAACAACTGGCTCAAGGCATAGAGGAATTCTATGCAGAAATCCGTCCATTGGCGCGTCAGGATTTGCTGCGCGATCCTAATTATACCTTCGACTGGGCTGACGGATTGAGTGCCAAGGAGCTGCAAAATTACCAACGCTACCTCCAGAAATTCTATTTTTCGCACAGACTATATATCAATCTCGACACCTGGTTGCACGACTATTTTTCCGACTACCAGCAACTCCTGCAGCAGATGGAGCAGGAGAATCTCAGAAGGCCCTATCTCAATAAAAAATACCACGAGCAATTCCTCCCCTATCATAATTTATTTAGAGATGGCGATGTGGCATTCCGGCGTTTTTTAGAGCACGATAAGACTTTTATAGCCTATCTGGAAACAAGCACCCTGCCTTTCGGCAAAGCCAATGCCCTGGAAATGCGTACCGTACTGGAGCTGTTAAAAAACATCCCTCACGCCGATAAAATGCCAGCGATTTTTCGTTCATTTTTCTCAGCACTGGAAGACATCTCACCAGGCTGCTTCACAGATTACAAAACCTGGAAACGCATCCTCAGCGAGGGTTGCTTTTCCATCATCTGCGAGCAGTATTATAACTTACCCCGAAATCAGGCCGCCAGCTATCTGGACCAATATCTAGGACGCGCTAAGATCTACTTAGAAGAACTGCTTAACAATGCTAGCAGGGGCAATGGCAACGACCACGCCATTGAGACATTGCTGCAGCAGATACCACAAATCCAAGCGTTGAATTTCCGCTACCTGACGGAATACAAGATCTGCAATGCCTTGCGTGAGCTTGCGTTTGTCGTATGGGAACAGGCATTTTTTGCCAATCAGGGCGGCCACAGTCAGTACGTGCACAAACTCACCGCCAAACAGGAGGAGTTGCTGCTGGCCATAAACAACCCCCTGGGCTTAGAGTTCGCCCGTTTTGACGAAACTCTACAAAATGACTCTCCGCTAGTTTGTTGCCACGCCTGCCAAGACGGTGAGGATGTCCTGCTTTTTTTGGGACAGAATGGTAGTTATCCCAAACCTGCCAAGACGTTCTTGGTCTCCATAGCGCCAGACGGTAAGATGCGAAAATTGCCTTATTCGGTACCATTTGACGAGCGGGCAGTCTTTTATGGCGAAATTGACTGCTACAAACGTTATGGAATGACCTGCAACCAGCAATACATTATACTTTGCAACCATTGGGAATTAGTGGTCATTGAGCGCGCTTCCGGTCAAGCCCGCAAACTCCAGCACTCAGTGCATACATTAGCTGGCTTGACCCTCCAAGATGACAGAATCTATATCCTGGGGAACGGTATTTTCGAATCAATGAACTGCCGAGGCGAGAAGCGAAAAATCCATTTCAGCCAGCAGCGCATTGACAAACTCAATGCGCTTGACAGAGGCGGCAAGGCGCACGACTTGACAGTTCTTGGCAATGGCCGGCTGCTGTTTAAGGTCGCCCATAAACTCCCGAAGAGCGCCTATAGCAAAGAAGAGATATGGCTATACGACTCGGGCGCTGATTGCCTCATAAGCGTCCTGGAATTGCCGGCGCAGAAAAATTACTCGTTAACTTCAGTAAAGAATATCCCTTATCTCGTCGCAGCGGAAAAACAGCGCAGCGTTATCTACCGTCTTGACAGCACTGATTGGCGCTTGCAGGTCCTCGCTCAACCGCCGGCAAAAAACAAGTGGAGCAACGCGGTTCATCATCTCAACGGCAGTGACACAAATGGTCCGATAGCGTATCCGTATATTCTGGCTGACGATTTCCTTTGGTGCGGCGGATTATATCCCGCTTGTGTCAATCTCTCCGAACCGGAGAAATCAGCATTGCTATGGCTTCCTACCTGCCAAGCCGTCTTTAAGTTGGCGGATAAGATTCTCTTTCTGCGGCACAATTACTGGTTCACCG
>CAZUCG010000425.1:0-3107 GCA_964619145.1 uncultured Lentisphaeraceae bacterium
TATCCTGCTGACTCCGGGGCATTATGCTTCCTGGTATCAGGGGATGTTTGAGAATAGCTATATGCAACGCCCGCAGGTGGGAGCTGCCTGCGAGGCACTTTGCCCGACTGCGCCTGGGGGCTATAAAGATGTCTATTGCGTTTATGGTCTGCTGAAAGCCAACTGGTCCACTACCGTCGGGGAATGGAGGAACCCGCTGCAAGCCGATGACGAACGGCGGCATCTCGATTTTAAGAAAATGCGCATTTATCGTGCGCGTTGCGGCAACCAGGATATGGTTCCGGCGAATTTCCTGATTATGGCTGACAGCCGTTGGCTGGCAGGTCTTTCTCGCTTCCCTTGGCCCATCTGTCAAATTGAGTCGCATCGCATCACCACAACGACTGGTGGCTTGACCTTCCCGCACAATAACACCCAGGCTGCTAATGCCCTGTATCTCGATGGCCACGTTGGACGCATCGGCATCGGCGATGGAAAATATTCCAACGGCGTTGGTGGTGATAGCTTGGGCAGTATCTCCAGGTATGTGTCGGCTATGGGAATCACTATGGTGAATAGCCGCTGAGGTGTGCCGGTAGTACAATGCAATCGACAACGATTTTGTAACATCATTGCTTAGGAATAATATGAAAAACACAGTTTTTTTGCTTTTGTATGTAGCCACTGCGATGCTGTTGGCAGAGAGTCTGCCACTGGATAATTTTAAGGTGGCGACTCCCGCCGGTCACGGTAGTCACGAGCGCCGCTCCGATGGCGTCTGGGCAATGCATCTGACTCCACCTGGAAAATCTGCCTGGAAAGCACTGGAAATGCCGGAAGAAGTCCGCTTAGAGGGCTGGAAATACCTCAATTTTGCAGCTCGGAGTGCCGATCAGAAAAGTCATCTGCTGTATTTCTATCTGCGCCGGCAATTGTCAGCTGACAATTACGCCAGCTTTTATAGTATGGTCGAGGTTACGCCGGAATGGCAAAATTTCTCGCTGGAACTGCGCCGTTCCGGTCGCGGCGGCTTCCGTTTTACCAAGGGCAGCAAGAATGCCGATATGGAATTGGACCACGGTGGCCAGCTGTTGTCGCTGCAACCAGTCGCCAGTGATGAGGCGAAACTGGAATTCAAGCAATTCAACTTGAGCAAAAGAAAAGGCAACCTCTCTGGCGAGGGCGCGCTGTTGGCAGAGAAAATTCGTCAACATCCCCGTCGGCAGCCTTACCAATTTCAGAAAATTGTCCAAGCTGAGGCAGTGCCTCTGGCCGGTTTTGTTATCTCTTCGCCAGCCGAGCCTGGTTCAGCAGGGCATTTTGCGGCGCTTGAACTAGGCAAATATCTGCAGCAAATTATTGGCCAGGAGGTGCCGATTTTCCAAGAGCCGACAGGAGATAAAGTCATCCACCTGGAAGTCCAGAACGCTGCACCAAGCGAGGCTTTCAATAGCGAGTTGCTCGATGGTAAAAACCTGCGACTGCGGGGAAATTCGCCTCGGGCGCTGCTTTACGCGGTCTATGATTTTTTGGAAAAAGCCTGCGGGGTGCGCTTCCTGGCACCAACCGAGTACGGCGAAATTGTGCCCTCGAACCCGACCCTGCGCTTGCCGCTTTTCCAAGATGCAGAACAGCCGCGCCTGACTTATCGCTGCCCGCATTATTGCAGCTACGGGCGCAATAAAGATTCTGCTGAGCATCGTTGGAAAATGGCGGATTGGTCGGTGAAAAACCGCTTCAATGTGGAGTTGGAGCGCCTCCCGGACCGCCCCGCTATCCAGGAATTTTATGCAAAGCGAGGCAGTTGCATCTGGCTGATGGAAAATCCAGGCCATAATTTTCACAAACTGATATCGCCAAAGAAGTATTTCGCTGAGCACCCCGAGTACTTTTGTTTCGACCGTGCCACTGGCCAGTGGCGGGCTGAACGCGCGCAATTGTGCACTACCAACCCGGAGTTGGTGGCTGAACTGGGACGTATCGCCGATGATTATTTCCAGCGCAATCCGGACCAGCAATATTTTCCCTTGTTCCAAGAGGATGGCCATCGTCTGTGGTGCCAGTGCCCGGCTTGCCTGGCCTTGAATCCCAGTGGCAGTAATCTGGCCAAAGCCACTGAGAACAATATCAACCTGGCCAATTTGCTGTGCCGCGAAATACGCCGGAAGCATCCTGATAAAGGTGTCTGGACGTATGCCTACGGCGTCACTACTAGCCCGCCAGAGAATATCCTGCCCCAGGAGGGCGTGCGGATTATGTATTGCTACTCGACTGGCAATCCCACTCTGCAGCCTTGGGAATCCGAATGCTTGGCAGACTTGATGACTTGGAGCCGCCTCTGTAAAGGTGATGTGGTCGTGTATTCCTATCACTATCTTTCGCCGCGCTATGCCTATAATAATGAGGAAGTGCTCATCAATGTCTTTCGAACCCTGGATTTGTTGGGAATAAAGGGCAGCAATCAGGAATCAGCTGAATCCTGGGGCGGCGTAGATGCTTATCTACTCTATTCCGGCGCCAGGCTGGCCTGGGAGCCCTGGCTCGACGAAAAGACCTTAAAGGAAGACTATTTTCAAAAATTCTATGCTGCGGCTGGGGCACATATCCGGCGTTACCACGAT
This sequence comes from uncultured Lentisphaeraceae bacterium, assembly GCA_964619145.1. GTDB lineage: Bacteria > Verrucomicrobiota > Lentisphaeria > Oligosphaerales > Oligosphaeraceae > JAAZIZ01. Next base: position 2,601 of record CAZUCG010000425.1, read on the forward strand.
CTGCTGTCGGAAGCACTAGTCAAGCCAGAACACCATCTGCGAATGGGCTTTAATTCTTATGTCAGTGTCCCTGAGGACATTGCTGGCAAGATGGCCGTCTCTCTCGCTGCGGGTGCGGCGGCAGTCGCGGATGACGCTCGGGCGCTGGCGGCTGTACAGGCACAGCAGCAGTATTTTACTTATGTCCAGCATTGGTCGCAGTTGTTGCGTTCAGGAGACCAGTATTATCGAAATCCGAGTGAGCAGGGTTACCAACAGGCAAAAGCCGACTTGCAGACTTTGCGGAAAACTATCCGCGAGCTGGTGTCGCCGCGTATTGTGTCGTTTTACACCCTGCGTATCTGCGATGCCTTTAACTCCGGACTTGAGAATTCATGGCGACAAGAAGAAACGTTGCAGCGGCTAGGAGATGAGTTCACCATCTTAAAAACCCTGAACCCCTGGAAATTCCGTTGCGACCCAGAGAATGTCGGCGAACAGGAAAAATGGTTCGCGCCTGAGTTCGCC
>CAZUCG010000426.1:0-3085 GCA_964619145.1 uncultured Lentisphaeraceae bacterium
ATGCTTAGCGAGGCCGGTGCCAGCAAAAGCAACGCCTGGTTCTCGGCTGATTGGCCGCTGTATGTCAGCAATAAAGCCGCCGCCCGCGGCTGGCAAGAGCTGGGTCTGCAACGCCTGACTCTGACACCGGACGACAGCTTGGAAAATTGGATGACGTTGCTGAGCGAATTAGCACCTTACCTGGAAGTCGTGGCCTATTCCGATCTGCCGCTGGCAATTTCAGCTGTCTGCGCCGATGCCAGCCGATTGGGCCTCTGCCCAGGACGCGCTAGTTGCAATTTTGCCGAAATGACCCTGGTTTCTCGCAAAAATGAGCGTTTACTCGCCATCAATAACGACTGTCAAACCGTTTATATAAATGAACAGCCGTTCAATCTAGCTGGCAAGTTGGCTAAATTACAGCAACAAGGCGTGCAGCATTTCCGAGCAGACTTCCTCTGGCGCAATTACGCCCCCGCCCAAGTCAAGGCAATCTGGGATAGCTTGCAGGCTGATCAACCCAGTCCACAAGCTTGGACGGCCAATCTCTTTACCAATCCTTGAACCTCGTCTGCCATCTGCCAGGACACTGACTGGCCGGACGAGCTTAGTAGTGTCTTAAACAGCGAGGTGAGCAAATGGCATATTCACGCCAAGGCGAATGCTTAGCGGTGCTTCTTGGGCGCCTTATGGCCGTCGTGGCTATTGTCCTTTGCCTACCGCTATTAATCCTGCTGGCGGCATTGGTAAAAATCAGCAGCCGCGGACCAATCCTGCATATCTCCGAACGCCTTGGCAAAGGCAGCCGGCCTTTTCAAATCCTGAAATTCCGCACTATGCGCGTCAGCGCGGAGCACGAATTATCAGAGCTGCTGGCCGACAATCCGGAACTGCACACACAATGGCAGCAGCGCGGCAAAATCCATCGCGATCCACGAGTGACCGCGCTAGGGAGATTTCTGCGTAGCAGCAGCCTTGATGAATTGCCACAGCTTTGGAATATCCTCCGCGGCGAGATGGCCTGGGTCGGGCCGCGGCCGATCATCCGGGCAGAAGTAGCTCGCTACGGCGACGATTATGAGCGTCTGCAGAGCATCCGGCCAGGCCTGACCGGGCTATGGCAAGTCTCCGGGCGCTCGACTTTGACTTATCCGCAACGGGTGAAATTAGACCTGCGTTACATCGAGAATCACGGCCTCGGCCTGGATACATTGATTCTGCTCAAGACTTTTCGAGAAATTTTTCTTGCCCGCGGTGCTCTCTGAAAGTCGTCTCCACTGCGAGATTTTCCTCTCTTTTTGTCTTCAGTACTACTGTCGCACTCATAAATAGCTGTAGTTAGTATTTCTGGAATATAATATTCTGATTTAACCAGCAAAGGAATTAAAAATGTTAGAACTGTTTGATTTGCGCCACGGTGCCATCTTGAATCACAACCACGGTACTGAAGATGCTTCGGGACTGACTATTAAAGTGCAAGGCCTGGCCGACCCGCGGGCCGAGGTTAGTGTCAATGGTCAGCTCGCTCAGCGCAGCGGCAAGAGCTTCTATTGCCCGGTGAAGCTAACCGCCCAATTCAATGACTTACGCATTTCCGCCCGTGACAATTATGGTGAGCGGCAGCTGAATGTCAAACTCGTTTGGGATAAGCAGTCTTTCAAACGCTACGACTTCTTTATCGACGACAATATCTTTTTTCTGAATGACATCGCCAAGGAGCAGCCAGAATCGCTATTCGAGCATTTTTATCTTCGGGCCTTACGGGATATCAACCGCCAATACGGCAGTAAATTCACCCTGAATCTCTTCTATCAGAATGCCCGTACTGATTTCGTGCTGAAGGATTTTCCCGAGCGTTATCGCTCTGAATTCAGGGCCAACTCCGATTGGCTGCGGCTGTCCTTCCACGCCTATTCAGAATTCCCCGACCGGCCCTACCAGCACGCTAGCGCAGAAAAATTAGCCGCAGACTATGACCTGCTAAAGAACGAAATCGTGCGCTTCGCCGGTGCCGAGAGCTTTATTGAGCCCATCGTCATCCATTGGGGGATGGTGCCGCCCGACAACTACAAGGTCCTGACTGATCGCGGAGTGCGAGTGCTAGCTGGCGGCTTTATCAATTCACTGACCTACGTGGGCGAAAAACAATCCTCTGAGACTTTTGCCGATATCGGCTATTATCAGGAAACCGACACCGGGCTATATCTGCGCTCCCAAAAGAACCTCTATGATTTCAAGCATAACCTCTGCTGGTCAAAAGACCAGTGCGTCTGCAACCTCCATAACCAAGAGGAAATACGCAATATGCTGCAGCGCTGCTTCAGCCCCGAATTCAAGTCCGATACTATCGGCTTGGCCTCACACGAACAATATTCTTTCCCGTACTACGACAATTATCTACCCGACCACTTGGAACGCCTGGCGCTAGCCGCCAAGCTGGTCAGCGAGAATGGCTTCAAACCGGTTTTCTTCGCTCAGGGCTTCCTCGGTAATATGGCCTGGGAAAAATAACCCCCGATGGACCGAGAAGGGCAGCTAGCTAGACCACAGCCCAAAAGGTAGCATAGATTGTTTTGCCCGCGGATTGCGCAGATTTTAATGACTTTTAGGCTAGGTTTGAAAAAATGAGCGCGCCAATTTTCGCAAAAGCTGTGTTTTAGCGGATGCGACCGGGAATGTCATTTACCAGTTGGAATTTTGCTCACTGTGCTAACCTAAAATTCCCATAATCGCGGTAAAATTCTGCCAAAAACAAAAAATCCGCGACAATCGGCAGATAAGCATCTCCTCTTTCTTGCCTGCTGTATTTTTCGCGTTTTTAGCGTTTTTAGCGGTTAAAATTATCTTTGCCTTTTGGGACGGGCTCTACATAACATTAGGTTATTCTTCCTGATCAATATATGCCGGCTACCCTGGAGGAAGAGGAAGAGGAGGTGCCCGTGTAGTCCCTGGGTAGGTCGCTACGCGACCTACCCAGGGCTTGAAAAAGACAACTCCGGAGGAGTTGTTTGTGAAACACTGTTTTTTGTTTCGCGTAAATTATGTTCGGCAGCGAGATTATGAGCCGTTCCGTTTTATTTAATGGCGAAAGCATTGTTTTAGGTGA
>CAZUCG010000427.1:0-3084 GCA_964619145.1 uncultured Lentisphaeraceae bacterium
TATGACAATAGGACAATGAGCCGGAAAAGTCCAGAACAAGCATTCCATTATCACAGGGAGGCCGCTAACTACAAGATGGTTTGTGCTAGCTATATACTGGTAATATAATTGCGAACTCAGTGATTGCACTCGCGAGCACTGAAAAAAGCAAAATCAGCGTGCTGACAAAATATTAATCACTAAAAAAACTGCTGGTGTTTTTGCCGTTTGACAAACTGCCAATTAGAGATTATATTAAAATGTTGTACCATTTCCTCGCACCGGTTATTACCTCACTGGAGTAAAATATAATGACTTGTCATAAATGCCATACTTCCCGACTATTTACCTTAATTGAGTTACTGGTGGTCATTGCGATTATTGCCGTCTTGGCCTCGATGTTATTGCCAGCCTTAGCGAAGGCGCGTGAGAAGGCTAAAGACAGCAAATGCCGTAACAACCAAAAGCAGATCGGTATGGCGACGACGCTATATTTTGCCGACCACGACGATTTTTTTCCGGCCGACAACTCTGGCAGCAAGCGTTGTTGGGTACGTGGCATTGCGCCTTACCTAGGGATGTCTAATATTATCACCGCCAATAACCTTGCTTTGATCAGCACTATTTCGCCAGCGATGGCGGGGCCATTGCTCTGTCCGGCTGATCTGCTGCACGCCAATGTCGGTGACGCCAACACGGTCTGCAGCTATGGCATCAACTACTATATGCGGTCGTGTATGGGGAACACAGCGTACGCTGAACGCATCACCGAGGTCTTCCGTCCGGCAGAGAAGCTGTATGTCGCCGATGGTATGGCGATGTACGCCTCAGCGACCAATGACAACTACCGGCCAGCTAGTTATGTCTATCTGGCAGTCACCTCTTATCCCTTCCGCTCAGATGCCAACCGTACCGCCACCGCAGATTTCCGCCACGATGGCAAAAAGAGCTGCAATATTATATTTGCAGATATGCACGTCGAATCACGGGACCTCAATCAACTCAGAAACAACACTTGGATGATTGACCCCTTTAGGCGTTAATCGCGGCTATTTTCTTCGCCGAGGCTCAAGGTGGTACGCTTTATTCGCTTGTCTCTGCGCGCATCTTCTATTCCGGGTATTTCTACGCTGCTGCTAATATCCACGCTACCGACTTCGCGCAAGGTGGCTACTGGCACGCTTACAGTCACGCTCACCACTCTTGTCGGCGGGACATTATTAAAGGTTTCCCGGCTGATAGTGCCAGCCACAGCAGTCTGTAGCACCAACTCAGCCAAGGTCTCAGTGCCGGTGTTTTGAGCCGAAATCTGGACAGAAATATATTCACTGTTATCAGTGTCAGGCACTAAGTAATGACCGGCGGCAGCAGCAGTATATATCCCCGGGGTGCGCCAATTTTCCAACCGGTTGGCATTGATCACACCGAGACCGGTCGCGGCATCGGGGCCGGCTTGGCCAGTGTCATCACAAGTAGCCAGCAGCAATTGGCTGGCGGTGGCGCTGTCCAGACTCGGATTGGCACTCAGAAAATTCGCCAACACGCCTACGACACAAGGCACAGCGGCGGAGGTGCCGGAGAAGTACTCCCAGCCGTCCTCGGCAGCGGCAGCATTAAGCCCTACTCCCGGTGCGGCTAGGGCGATCTCATTGCCTTGGTTGGAGAAGCCAGCGTGTTCGCTGGCGGCATCGATGGCGCCCACCGCAATGACCTCCGGGTATGCGGCCGGATAAGAGACTCTCTCGCCACCATCATTTCCGGCTGACGCGACCACGATGACGTCATTGTCGGCGGCGTACTGGACCGCCGCTGCCAGAACGGCATTACCAACTGGCGAAGCGAGGCTGATGGAGATGATGTTGGCATTACTATCGACGGCCTTGACAATCGCAGTCGCTAGATCAAATGCGCTGCAGCTACCGTCAGCACCCACGATAGGTATTGAGAGCAGCTTAGCGGCTGGTGCGATACTGTTTTCGCCGGCAATAATCGAGGCAATCGCCGTGCCGTGGTCATTGTTACTCCCCTCGCCAGCAGCAATCAAGCCAAAAATATCCTGGGTCAGGATATTACTGCTGTTCAAGGATGAGTGTTTGGCTACCGGCGTATCCAGCAAGGCCACCAATAAACCGGCCCCGCGCTCTGGATTATTGCGGTTCACACCCAAAAAATCCAAATAACTATTACCGAAAGCCAAGCCGGCATAGCCTCGCCATTCGGGCCGGTCCTCCGGTTTTTCCGGCAAATACAGGGTAATATCGGTAGCATAGTCAATGCCAGGTAAGTCCTTCAGCAGGCGCTGCAATTCGTCTTCCTGCAGGTGCACTCTCAGGCTCTTCAGCTGTGGCAGTACCGCGAGGCCACGATCGAGCAGTTGATTATTCTGCAGCCAATTCAGCAGGGCCTGGTATTCCTCCTCGCTCTCGGCTTGGAAGAAGAAGGAGAGCAAATCCATTTTCGGGTTCGCCACTCGGGCCGCTAACCCATTCGACAATACGCGTTTGGAGACGGCTTTCAGCTCCGGCCAGACTGCGGCACTTTCGATTTCGACAGCAGCTGTTGCTGGTTCTTTTTTTGCCGATTTCACTGACGGCAAAAAAAACAATACCAGCAGCAGTACCGCGATGACCATTGCCAAGATAGTATGTTGCAGGCTCTTGTTCTCTGTATTTCCCACTACAGTATCCCCAGAAAATTATTTTATCAACAGCTGACTCGGGTGCAAGGCATAATTTTTGCGCTGCGCCGCCAGCACTGCTGGACGTTCTCGGCTGAGCCCTGGCAACGTCCAGCTAACTCAATGCAATAAACGCTTGCGGCTGCATATAATTGCCTCGCCTCGCGCATTCGTACTCGGCCTTAATCCAGGAATCAGCGCAAGAATTAGACATAATTGCGTAAATCAGCCTCGAGTTGTGGTTCGGCAAAACCAACCTCGCGGTCAGTAATTGCGCCGCCATTCAGTCTTTGCCAACCAGCAGAACAGCGTTTCTTTCAAGGTCAGCATCTGCTCACGCTCGCGGCCGGCCGGCGCGAGGTTATCCATCTCCAGGGGGTCGCTTTTCAAATTATAGAACTCCTCTTGCCCATTATGGCAAAACAAGA
>CAZUCG010000428.1:0-3045 GCA_964619145.1 uncultured Lentisphaeraceae bacterium
CCGCTTCTTCCTGGCAGATCATAGTAATCTCATCGCATTTCGGCTGCAGTTGGAAGCCGGGATCAGGGTCTAAGGCAGGAAAACGCCGTCGCCAGGCAGTGTTTTTTTTCATTTCATCGATAGCGGCGACGACTTGTTCCATAGTGGCGGCGTGTTGCTGTGGTCCAACCAGCAAGCTGGTATCAAGTAGTCCAGATACGACTGGAATACAATAGATAAAGCCCTTGCCAGGACGATTGAGATGCCCTTTTTCGATTAGCAGCCGCATCAATCCCTCCGCATCAAGAGCCGGCACCAGTAAACGCACCAGCTCTTTTTCGGCCGGCACAGTGATACGGAGAAGTCCTAAGCGATCTCGCAACCCACTTCCAGAGCCGAGGGTCACCATCGGCACGCCAGTCCCAAGTTCCAAAGCTAACTTGGCCAGTTCTTCGCCACTGTTATTCATTGACATAACACAAGTAATCATAGCGAGGTCACGCAGCAACCACGGCAAACGTTGACGCTCATCGAGCTTCGTTATATTAATATCATCCGGTGCGTTCACAAAAGCCTGACATTTCTGAGCATAAATTGCCCCGTGCCCAGGCAAATCTAACTGTAAAGCGCTAGCTAAAAAGCGCATAATTGTTTCAGAGTTTTCGGCTTTAACGCTGAATTGGTACAAGTCAAGGGGGCTATTTTCCAAGCGTTCAGAATAGCCCGGAAGCCCAAAAGGCCGGGCGTAACGACGGCGTCTGACGCTACGCCCATTTTCCAGCAAAACTGACTGCAATCCCAGTTCTTCCAGCAGTTCAGTCGCCTGATGACTGTAATCCCTGCGGATAACGCCGGTGATGCGGTGGACAATATTGCTAGAATCGTACATTATTGATTCACCCCTTCTGCCGCGCGAGCAAAGCGTTTTTGCCGCATTTGTACTATTAAGCCGAAAAACAGGACGCTGAGGATCGGGTAAACCGAGGCCATCGCGAGAATTCCGAATCCATCTGAAACCGACAATTGTCGGCCAAATCCGAGCCCCATCGCCAACACCAGCGGTACAGTTACCGGCCCAGTTGTGACCCCGCCACAATCCCAGGCAATCCCCGCGAAGTCTTCTGCATTGGCCATCGTCAAGGGAAACAGCAGCAAGTATGGCGGCAGCAGCATCCATATCATTGGGATATTATAGAGAATCCGAATGACTCCGGCCAGTAATCCGATTCCAACGCCAATTGAGACCGCTCGGATAACGGAAGAGCTTTTTATGGTACCGACGGTGAGGTCCTCCACCGTTAGGCTCAAAGCTTTAAGAGCTGGCTCAGCGATAGTTGAGCCATAACCCATCCCAAAAGCAAAGAGCAAAATCAAGAAGACGCCAATTCGGGACAATTCCGGATGAGTTAGTGATGACGAACGAATTCGGTGTATATAGCATCGTTGTTCTGAGTCATACCACTCCGGATGGAACCTCACAGTCTGCATTTTCTTGCCATCAAAAAAATTAAAGACCTCGATCCGGCCTTCATCACGACTCAAGGCCGGAAAAACGGCGTCGCGATCAAAGTCATTAATGGTAATTTGGCCTTTTTCGACTTGGACATCTCGATACACTTCTGGCAATCGACTTCCGACCTCGTTGCCCAGTTGACTCAAGCCGATTCGAATTCCTATCGTCAACAAGCACATACCTACTAATGTAAAAGCAATACCCAAGGATATCTCGTCCAGATAGCGTGGTTTTTCCCGCATTAGAACAAGCAAAACCAGAGCCAGGAAGGCCGTGAGTGGCAACACCACGCGGGCGGCATTCAGTGATTCTTCTTTCAGCAACTGGAGAAAAGAAGGACCTTTTTCCAAATCAAGAATTAGCAGTTCCGGTTCCGGGATTTGTTCGCCGTTTTCGCTAAGCAAGAAAAGGCCGCGGCTTTGTTCACTGCCGTGTTGGAGAGCATATTTTTGTAACTCGACTTCGTTTTCAAATAAGAGCAACGCTTGTTCGCGATTATCAGCGGCAAAAAACTTGTTTTCACTGCAAGGCAGTGGTAGATATGGCAGGAGCAGATAGCCGAGTGCGATCACGGTAAAGACTGGGAATGCGGAAGCCAGTGCGACAGTACCAAAGCCACTAGTCGCCCCTTCTGAGCGGCTTGAGGCCCTAGATATCCCGATTCCCATCGCCAGCACCAGAGGCACAGTCACCGCTCCGGTAGTGACCGCTCCACCGTCCCAAGCTAGCCCCAAGAGTGACCCCAGGTTAAAATATTTTGCCGCCAAGAAAGAGACTGGCAGTAGTATAGCCATAATAGCCAGGATTAATGGCTTAATGGAGAATCCCAGCTGGAAGCGCGCCATACCAATAGCTACCGCAATGCCGACACCGATAGCGATGGCAATAATAAGCCACTCTGGCTTTCGTTGTAATAAAAAGAATAATAAGGGTGATTCCCAGGCAGTAATATTGCTGCCAGCGGTACGCAATGCCGACACGGCCGGTTCGGCCAGAGTTGCCGCGACACCAAGCAGGAAACCAATTGGGATAATCAATTTCAGTCCACTGCGAGTCGATAATTGGATCCCGACCTGTTGGGCCAAAGGCATCAGCCCGAGCAGTAAACCTTCAAGAAAGAGCGCCAGACCCACTACCACTAGAGCAATCCCCCCGGATATCCGCAGGGCATTTTCTGGCGCTCGGCCAAAGACGAGGATTTGAAACGCAATCAAATAAACAACGATAAAAGCTACTGCCTGCAATTGTTCACGCAAACGCCCGCCAGCATAACCAGTAATCATCCGCAGGGCGACGGAAAAAGGCAATTTTACTTTGTTCTTTGCTATGTTCACGGCTAATTATTATCTCAATCTAGATGTCGAATCGATGAACTCGCTCTTTAGTGCGAATTAGAAATGCGGCGAAATGCTTTGCTTTGATCAGGGCCGGACCTACGCAAGCCATTGACTAACAACAAAATGATGTTACAAAACGGCTTCTTTCGGAGCTTAGAAACACCTTTTGGGGAGTAAAAAGAGGCACTTAAAAAGGTGCATTCAGAAAACTGAATC
>CAZUCG010000429.1:0-3039 GCA_964619145.1 uncultured Lentisphaeraceae bacterium
CGTCAAGGAGTTTTCTATCACGTGGAAGGTAGTTAGTACTGTTGTGCGCGGCGCCTGGGGCGCATTGCGCCGCATCATTGATTGGGGTAAGGCCTTCGGCGGTGCTGTCGTGACCAGAGTGCAAGATTTCTGGCAAACGCTGGGGCGCATCAGCCACATTTTCAGCCCGATTACACGCGGCTTGAGCCGGCTCTTGGACTGGGGCCGAGAGGCACGTGCCAACCTCGTAGGGCCTGCGGATGCTTTCGGAAAGGTGTTGCGCATCGCAGGAAATATCCTCGAGGTTGTGTTCGTGCCATCGCTTATCTATGCTGGTGCGGTGGCCGCTGGCCGCTTCGCTATGTCCATTGGACGTTCTATCACCAGTCTAGTATCACTGGGAGCACAGAGCGCCAAGGCAGGGCTTGGCATAGCCAAGATGGGGGCGCAGTTGCTTATCGCCGGTGTGCGCCAGGCGGCGACGTTTACGGCCAACATTGTGCAAGCTGGTGCCGCTCTTGGTGTAAAGCTCATCACCGGGTTGGCTGGTGCAACGAAGGCGGCACTTGCATTCAATGCGGCCCTACTTGCTAATCCCATCACCTGGGTCGTGGTCGGTATTGTGGCGCTCGCGGCCGGGATTTATCTGCTTGTCAAGCATTGGGATCGGGCAAAAGCGGCCGTCGTAAACGTATGGAACACCATTTCCGAAAGCGTTGGAAGCGCCATACAATCAGCTGTCGACTGGTTCGTAACACTGCCGGAGCGTACTATGGCGGCGCTGGGCAACTGGTGGCAAAGCATTAAAGACTGGTTTGCTAATACGTTTAATTTTGGCGAGGTCCTATCAAATGCGCTCCAAACCGCCATCAATCTCATCCCTGCACCGTTGCGGAAGATCGGCGAGACGATCATGGGATTCTTCCCGCAGTCCCCTGCCAAAGAGGGGCCCCTTACTAGGCTCGATGCCGTAGGTGAGGGTCTCGTCGGAGAGGTTGCAGGCGGCATTGAGCGAACTAGCATGGCTGAGCTCGAGTCAGCACTCGATGACCTGCCGCTGCCCTCTGCCCGAAGAGCAGTCGGAACTGACTATGCGGCGCCCGTGGCTGCAGGGTCTGCTGCGGGCATGCCCTATGCGCCGGCTATCACGGTCAACGTGCAAGTAGATGCCCGGGGCACTACGGCAGAGGACGCTGAGAGCATTGGGCAGATGACGGCAGATAAGATTCGCGACATTCTTGACCAATGGGTGAGAGAGAACTTCCGTTCGGTTGTTATGCAGGAGGTGTAGGCGATGGCGCTCTTATTCGATGTTGAAATCGACGTAGTGCGCGAAGAGCAGCTTTCATACCGTAACGAGGTCACGGAGCACGCCGTGGAAGACGGCGAGGCCATCGCCGATCACACCCGGCGTCTGCCGCATACGCTCCAGATTACTGCCACCATTGCGGGCCCAGACTGGGAATCGAGATATGAGCGGCTACGAGAACTGGCTGACGCACGGGAAGTGGGAACCTACGTCGGCGTGACCGTCTGGGAGAATGTTGTGATTGAAAGTCTTGATGTAACCCATTCAGCCCAGATCGTCAATGGTGTACGGTTCTCTGCCACTCTCAAGCAGGTGCGTGTGGCCCACGTAGAGACCCGGGCTTTTGTTGCGCCGGCGGCCCCAGACCCGGTAACCGCAGTTGAGGTCGAGCAACCACCCGCAGAACGCGGCCTGCAGCAACCGCCGGTTGAGGACATCGACGAGGAAACTGCAGCATCATGGCTTGTTGCGCTAGGTCGCCGGTTTGGCATGTTCGGCGGAGAGGAGGCAGCAGCGTAGATGGCGCAAGTCCGCAGGCTACCCGTAGACATTGATGCTGGCTTTCCCCAGCGTTTTCAGTGCCGAGTGGCGGGTGTATTATTGGGGTTTGAAGTGCGCTATAACTCAGAAGGAGACTTTTATACGATAGACGTTTACGACGCAGAAGGCAGCCCGATTGTGCTGGGCAAACCTGTTGTGTATGGCGCTGATCTTCTGAGCGGTATCGTGGACGACCGTCTGCCAGACGTGATGGTCGTGGCAGCAGACACGGCTGGAGCGCATGACCGCGCCGGCAAAGGGGATTTCGGCGTCGATGTGCATCTTTGGATAATGGAGCCGGTAGTGTGATGGCTATGACAATGTTTGGCAGAGTTTCTGAAGTGCAAATAGCGGGAATGGTTTTCAAGTCACCCCCGCTCACAATTGAATTCGACCTGCCTTTTGGCAGCGGATCGGCCCAGGTGGGCAGTATCCGCCTTTTCAACCTAAGCGATGAGACGCTCAAAAAAATCGAGCGGGAGGCCCCGGTTATTGTAAGAGCCGGATATGAGGGAGATGTCGGAACGGTCTTTGTGGGCACAGTGGAGGACGCAGTTACAACCTGGGAAGGGGTCGACAAGGTAACGACCATCACTGCTGGGGATGGAACGGATAGATGGCTCACTGCCCGCGTCAACCGCACTTGGAGGCAGGGTGTGCGGGCGTCTGAGGTAGCCAGAGACGTCATCAGTCTCCTGGGTCTATCAGTGGGCAAGATCCAGCTGCCCAGCGACGTGGCTTACCCTAGCGGCGTGACCTTCTCCACGTCGGCAAAAGCAGCTCTAGAAACTATCGCTGCAGACACAGGAGCACGCCTCCATGTTACTCGCCAGGCGGTGTATCTAGTGCCGCCGGATAACAATGTGAGAATCGGCGTAGTTCTCACTGCTGACACCGGACTATTGGAGTCTCCTGAACCGGTTAGCGACGCACCGGGGGCATATCGGATAAGGACGCTCCTGCAGCACCGTATCACGACGGATTCGATGGTTGAGATTCGCAGCCGCACAGCTCGCGGAGAGTTTCAGGTGACGGAAGGCCGGCACAAGTCTGGCGTCGGAGAACACGTTACGATTGCGACGGTGGTGCCGCTATGAAACTTTCACAACTCATCGATGCCATGATTAACGAGGCGCTGGATGACGTGCATACGGCTATCCCGGCCCGTGTGGAGAAGTTCAACCCGCAAACCCTCCGTGGCGAAGTGGTGC
>CAZUCG010000430.1:0-3036 GCA_964619145.1 uncultured Lentisphaeraceae bacterium
GGGGAAATTGTAAGTTGTAAGTTGTGGGGAATGGGGAAGTGCAGGGTGCAGAGTACGGGGCAATACTCTTTTCTTAAAGATGCAGGCGGTAGCGGACGTATTGGAAGTATGGCTCTGACGAGGTGATAATGGAATGCTTGTTCTGGACTTTTCCGGCTCATTGGCCTATTGTCATATCCATTCGTCTTATAAGTCCCCTATGTCCCCTACGTCCCATACCTCACCCCAAGTAACGAGTATTGGTCCCCTACGTCCCATAAGTCTTCTACACCCACCTCAAGTAACGAGTATTGCCCTGCAGCCTGCATTATTTTTGGACGACCTTTACCCTTTGGGAACTGTATCTGCTGCATCTATGGTCAGCGGCGAATTATCCTTGTCTGCCCTCGATGGCTGCTAGCAGGATTGCTCCGGCCAGAATCAGCCTGGGGTCGAGTTGTAGATTTGGCTCGATAGCGACTTCCATTTTGAAGATGAACGGATTGAAACGCTGGCGAAGTTCTGCCATTAAAGTCCCTGTGGCATTTGCCAAATTATATGCTTGTGGCAGCCAGGCTCCGGCGAGGAAGCGTCGGAGCAGTGAGAGCAGCATACTGTCTTCTTGCAGCGTCGCCAATTGATATTGCTGGGCATCATACAGTGCCCAATTGTCGCGGATAATGGAGCTGAAGCCCTTGCGTTGCCAGGTACCCAGGAGCGTCCCACTGTGGCTGTCAACGATGTCATAAGCGGCGCTGAAATCGATAATATTGCGGGCCCGAATCAGCAGCAATTCCTGTTGTTGGCTGGCATCAGTGTAGATTCTGATGTCTTCTTTTAACTTGAAAGCCTTTTGCCGGGAAAAGCCAATCAAGTTGTTCTGGCGGTCATAAATGTGAAACGCCGCCCCGAATAACTGCAAGACTTTCCGGCGAACTAAATAAGAATAAGACATACTTTTCTCCAAAATAGTGGCTTGGAAATATCGCCTTCTATTCGCGGCGCTGCGTCGAAGTCTTACTTGCTGCCATTCTCTGCGGGAATCTCGTGCAATTCTGCTTGGTCGATCCAAGCTGTGCCGGTGATGTTATGACGTTGAAAACGCAAGTAGGGCTTGCTGCGGCTGCCAATTTCGGCGGGGGCAGTGAACTCGAAGACCTGCTTCGTCCACGGCATATCGCTATTGTAGGCATTGCGCGGGAGGATAGTGGGGACTCCATTGCCCCAGTCCATTCTGACGTAGTAGCCGCCCCGGCCTTCGGCCTTGAGGTCTTGGGTCTTGATAAAGAATGACAGACGGTAGCGGGCGGAAGGTTGCAATTCAGTCAAATATTGCGCTACCGAAGTGGACGCCTCATCAAGTCGGATCGAGACGCCGGCGGTACGGAAACACTGCCGGTCAAGATTGATGACGGGATGCGAATGCCAGGCGCCGACAAAACGCTTGTTGCGCAGCGGTGCAGCGAAATCACTGTCTTTCAGGAGTGAGCTGTTAACTGCTGGGGCGAACAGCAGCGAGCCATAATTTTCCACATTGTGGAAACCGGTGATATATGGGCTCCATACTGAGCGGGGGATATCAGTTGCGCCTTTGATGGATTGGTTGCGGGTAAAATTGGCGACCAGCGCGTCTTTGGCCGGTGGCATTGTGCTTCTGGGGATGCGCAATTCTACCGTCCACATCTTGCCGGGTAGAACAGCAGTCTTGCATTCCACCTCACCATTCCAGCTCCAGTCAATGTTACCGGGTTGATGGCAACCGTCGGTGACATTGCCGAAGTTATTGACGATAAACTGATAATATTTCTGGCGTTGGCCATCGGGATTCAAGAATAACTCGATGGAGTTATCTTGCCAGAGCTTTGGATCGTCGAAGGTTCGTTCGAAGGCCAGCATCTGCTCGGTATTCTGCTCATCGCACTCGGCCGCGAAGTAGAAATTCTCGGCGTCTTGGCGGCAGTAGAATCTAGTCTGCTCGGTCAGCGTTTCGGCTTTGAAGGGTAGCAACACCAATGCCGGGCATTCTTTCCAGACTGGCTCGGACAAGATGCCGTCGATGACAATTTTTTCCTCTGCTGCTAGGGGCGGCATATAGCCTAGCCAGCTGTCACGGTCGCCGAGTTGCTTGTTGTAGAGGTCATAGCCATTTAGCACTGGCTGCCAGAGCTGTTCACGATAGAAGCGCACTCTGGCCAAGGCCTCGGGCAGAGCGGCGGTTTTTTCTTCAGCGTGTTCGAACAGCTGATTCAGGCGGGCGATTTCTGGCGCTGAGTAGATTTTATTCCACAGGTCATAGTTTGAGGGTGTTACTGCGACTGGGCCGGCATTCGTTTCCACGATATTGCTCATAATGTCTTCGAACCAGTGTTTTTCCAAGGCATCTTGGAATTCAGCCATTTCCGGGGCGGCTGGCCCGAACATCAGCTGGTTGTGTTCTTCCAGCAGCGCCAGGTAATCTGTCTCGGCATTCCACATCACTTTGCTGAAGACGTAGTAATTCAAGTATCCGAAGAGCCAGTAGTCGGTCTCCGCTTCAATAAAGGCACCAAAGATATATGGACTCTGCCGGGTAAAATACTGCCCCACGACTTTGGGAGTGAAATTTGGGATGTGGGGAATTTTGCCTGCGTATTTGGTGATATAAGTCCATAAGTAGGTCTTCGCGCCGAGCTTTTGGTTCCAGTCTTTCAACAGCTGGTCGGCCTCCTTTTGCCTAGTCAGCCGTTCTGCCCAGGGGCCGGTTGTGGCCAGCATCACCAGTACGTTAGACGGGATATCGACATCGGGAATCGGGCGGTACATACTATAGGCCATCATAGTCACATAGCCAGGGATGTTGTTCTCTTGCAGACGTCGCGCGATGTCAGTCTTGAATTTCCAGATGTAGTTGCTTTTCTCCTGTGGGTTATAATCCTGGAAATGTGGCTGGCAATCAGGGCATTGGCAGGCGAAGCAGCTATCCGAAGGCATAATATTGAAAAAAGGGCCTTTGGGAAAACGGCTGTAGCTCCAATACGACTTGCCGTCGTCCATAATGATGCCACGGCTCTGAGCGCT
>CAZUCG010000431.1:0-3033 GCA_964619145.1 uncultured Lentisphaeraceae bacterium
GCGCGAAATTATCCTGGTCGCAGATGAAAATACCTGGCAGGCAGCCGGACGCAAAATTCAGGCTTTGTTAATTGCCGAGGGCCGCTGCCTCGCCGCACCAGTGATTTTCCCTGCCCAGCCGATACTGCACGCCGATTATAGCTATATCCAAGAACTGCTGCCTGAATTGCGCGGCCGCGCGCCAGTGGCGGTCGGCTCTGGTACTATCAATGACTTGGTCAAAAGAGCGTCATTTGAGGCCGCGACGGGCAGTTACCTCTGTGTCGCGACCGCGCCTTCGGTAGATGGCTACACCTCAGCAGGCGCAGCTTTGACGGTAGATGGCTTCAAACAGACAATGCCCTGCGCTGCACCACTGGTCATTTTGGCCGACAATGAGGTGCTGGCTAAAGCCCCGACGGGTATGGCGGCAGCAGGTTACGCCGACCTGGCAGCCAAAATCGTGGCCGGTGCCGACTGGCTCTTGGCCGACCAACTCGGCTGTGATACTATGGAGACAGTCGCCTGGAATATGGTGCAAAAAAATCTCTTGGCCTGGCTGGCTGACCCGGAAGGCCTGCTGCAAGGCAAGAGTAAAGCCCTGGAGGACCTGTTTACCGGCTTGGCTTATACTGGTTTTGCAATGCAATACTATACTAAGTCATCCCGCCCGGCTTCAGGCGCGGAGCATATGCTGAGCCATATCTGGGAAATGCGCGGCTTGAAAAGCCACGGCCAGGATGTCTCGCACGGCTTCAAGGTCGCAATCGGTACGCTGATTGTCACTGCGCTCTATCAGGAGACCTTCCGGTTGTCAGCCCAACAACTGGCCGAATTGATGGATCAACAGCCGCCCCAGACACAAGCAGAACGCCTGGCCGAAGTCGAAGCCGAGTTGGGCGGAACTCCATTCTTTCAAAATGCTAAAGATATCTCTCTGGCTAAATTACTCAAGGGAGAGGAGTTGCTGGCTCGCCGGCAGGCCATCTTGCAGGCCTGGCCGCAGCTACAGAAGAAGATCGCGGCCCAAATTATCCCGTTCCAGGAGCTGCGACAGCAGTTTCAATTAGCGGGTTGTCCTCTTGAGCCGGCTGATATCGGCTTGAGTCGGAAGGCGATGTTGAATGGCATTCTTGCTGCCGGTATGATCCGCAATCGATACTCGATCCTAGACTTGTTGGCAGAAACCGGCTTGCAGGAGTATGTCTTGCAGGCGATGCTAGCAGATAAATATTTTCGCCAATTCACCACTGGAAGGATGGCCTGATGGACAATACTCAACAACCAACCGTAGCTTGGCTGCTGGAAAAAACTAATGCTCAGGCGCTGGCACAGCTGCTGAAACGCTGGCCGATGCTCTTGCAAGCTTGGGAAAAGGGCGGCTTCAAACTCGTGCCACAGTCATTCGAGAACCCCGCCTTGCGGACGCGATTGCTCTTTTTGCTGTTGCAAAAGGACGCCCCGACAGAGTCATTCCTGATGGATATCGCTGATTTGAAGACCTGGAAACCATTGCAGGAAGCCTGGAAAGCGTTGTCACAGGATTGGCTGGCGCAGAACTGGCGCGCGTTTCTGAAATCCCTGCCCGACCCCCGACCCTGGTGTATGGCGATCATCTGGTGGGGCGATAGCGATAAAATGAAGCGGCTGGCCGAATTGTTGTCGCGTTGTCGTGCCCTTTGGCAAGAACCGCCGGCGGACCGGCAGCCGGGTGCCTTGCTGCCAATGTTGCAATGCTTTACTCCGGCGGCGAAGAACATAACCGTAAAAGACAGTCAAAATGAACAGCTACACGCGTTGCGAGAAAAACATACCGCTGCAAAGCAACAGCTGGAACAACTGCGCCGGGAAAACAAACAGCTCAGTCAGCAGCTGACTGACGAGCTGTCGCAATGCCAGCATGCCCTCAAGCAACAAGAACACGTGTTCCTGGCCCGGGAACGGAAATTGCAGGCCGAAAATGCCGCCATCTGCGCCAATGCCGAGGAGAAGACCCGTGTTGCGTTGGATAATTTTCAACAGATGGCATTAGGTATCCATCCCGATTTACTGGCTTTTACCCAGAATCTTTCCCAGGAAGAAGCCGCCTTGGAAAAGCGCTTGGAGGCGGCCCTGCAAAAGCAAGCCGACACCAATCTCCGTTATGGCCTGAAACGCGAGTTGCGCGACGAAGTCCTGCGCCTGGAAGAGTACTTGAGTCAGATCCGTCTGGCCATCGACGAAGCAATTACCATCAGCCCGGAATTGCCCGTCTTGCAACGCGAAATCGAAAATCGACTGGCCCAAGTATATGAGAAATTGCACGAAGACCCAGAGCAATTGTCGCTGGCAATCATCCCCACTCGCCTGAAATCACTGATCAAGACGGTCAAACTAGATGCCGGGGCGCAAGCAAAATTCTCCGATCTGCGGAAATTTCTCGAAAATGACCACTTGCGGCAATTACTGCTACCGGATGAGAATGCCGCAGTCCGAACCTTGCTGGAGCAACGCTGTCAGTTGCACCTCTCAGTGCAAAGCAGCCAGGATATCGCTAGGACCAAGCCCTTGTCGCATTCGCATACCCAATTGATCTGGTCACTGGCGGCTTTTATTAACGACCTCCATCGGGTGGTGCTCTATGTCGATGCTTATAATGTGATTATTGGCGATAAAGCCTGGAAGGCGATCAAAGATAAAAAAGGCCTGCTGCACGTCCGCCAGGAATTCCTGAACAGTTTCAAAGCCAAAGCTAGTGTCTTTCGCCAAGTGAACTTAGTCTATGACGGTGGCAGCACACTGAGTAGCGTGGAAAATTTCGGCAATATCGTCGTGCATTTCGCGCCTAGTCTGCAGGCAGACCAGAACGCTGATGATTATATCGTGAAGTCGCTGCGTGAGAACCCCAAAGACCAGGACACCCTGCGCTGGGTAGTGACCGATGACGTGGGATTGCAAAACCGCTGCAAAGAGTCCTGCGATGCCCTGGTAGCAGCGTTCTGCTTGAACCAGTTCTTGCGATTATCCTGACAGGACCCGGACGACTCACAAATACGCCGATAACCACAGCAGGGC
>CAZUCG010000432.1:0-3033 GCA_964619145.1 uncultured Lentisphaeraceae bacterium
ATTCAAGTCATTGAAGACTTTTTATGCTCAGGTCCCAACTTTGAGACGCCAGCAATTATTTAGAATTCTCGCACGGCCTGTTGGGCGATGCGGCGGAGAAAAATCGCGTCTTGGTCGGCCAATTCTGCTGGTACATAAGTTATTTGCTCTGTTGAGCAGTTAAATAGCATTGCCAGCCAGACACAGGCTTGCAGATATTGCCCGCGACAATTCAAGTGAGTAAGATCGCGGCTGATTTGCAATTCGCCCGATTCGCTGTCTTTGACCCAACAGCATTGTCCGACCACATCTGCGGCCTGCGGCGGCAAGTCCGGCCAGCGCAGGGTTTGCAGCAACTCGGGCTCATAATTAGGGAACGGCGATTGTTCCTGCTGGCGAGAGAGCTGCACTGCGAAGCCGGTGGGGATAATCCGGCAGCCGTAGCGCTTGGCCAAGGCGCGATAACTGCGAGTCAGGCAATCATACATCTGCTCTTGGGTGATATTCCACTCGCTGCCAGGTAGCAAAAAAGGTGAATCCGCTCGGTAAGCCCAAGTCTGTTGGATGATAATTTCTGCTTGTGGGGCGAGTTCGCGGATGTAGGCGAGCAATTTTCCGGCATAAGGCTCATAAGTATCTTCACGCCAGCTCTCACGGCTGGCTTGCTGGATGGTCACTACATCCCAAGGCGTCTCACTGAGGATATTGCGCAATTTACGACTGCCGCCGGCATAGATAATGCAGTTCGGGTCGTTCTCTTCTGCAGCGACGTAAGCCCAATGCCGGCGCAGTTCACAGCCGCCAAAGCTGGCCCGGCCTAATCCGACTTCTTTCCCGGCAGAGGCGGCGATCTGCGGCAGATAAGCCCAAATACTCTCAGAGAAGCTATTCCCGAGGGTTAGAATTTTCATCGCTATTCCTTGCTATAATCGTCTCAACTCAGGGTAAAAGTTTTCAAGCTCCGATAATCAGTCTTACCGCTACCCAGCAGTGGTATTTTCTCCAATTGCACGACATTCTTCACGGCATTGCTGGGTGCCAGTCCGGCCTTACGCAAGGTCTGGTTAACCGACTCGCGCTCCAGCTCGATGGTGGTAAACAGGGTGATCTCTGGATTCTGGTCATCCTCGCCGAGTGATTCGACGGCCAGCATCGGGCCATCCTGTTCGGAACCGCCAGGGTAGGCATTCAGCAGTATCTCTTCCATCGCAGGCAGAGAAATCATCTCGCCGCCAATTTTCACAAAGCGCTTCAAGCGGCCCTTAAAGACAAAGAATCCATCTTGGTTAATGCTGATTAAATCGCCGGTACGGTACCATTCTTGGCCTTCAAATTGCACAAATGGGGACGGGCCGTCATAATTGATATAGCCGGAAAAGACATTCGGTCCGCGGACCAGCAGCATTCCAGTCTTGTCAGCCGGGAGCCGATGCTGACACTCCTCATCGACAATTGCCCAATCCAGGCCTATCAGTGGCTCACCGATGCTCCCAAAATACGTTGCTTCGGGGCGGGTGAAGGCTACAATCGGTCCGCACTCTGTAATACCATAACCATTCAGGATAACAGCCTTAGGGCAGCGTTCCTCTATCAAGGCCTGGATCGCAGCCGGTGTCGTTTCTGCGCCTATAGCCATCAGGCGGACGGTCGCGACCTGACTGTGGGTGGCATTGCGCATAATATTTCCAATAAAGGTCGGTGTTCCACCTAACATAGTGATTTTATAGGTCGCGATCATCCGGGCCAGGATTTCGCCTTCGGTCGGATTGGCGTGATAGGCCATTCGCAGTCCGGCACAAGGCGGCAAGAGCAGGTTAATCATCAAGCCCAAGGAGTGGAATGGCGGTAGCATCCCGAGCATACAGTCATCTTGCCGCAGATGCAAGAATTGCAGTGTAGCGGCCATATCGCTACGCAGGTTCTCGTGTGTCAGCGGGACTGCCTTGGGCCGATTCTCTGAGCCACTGGTAAACAAGATGGCGGCAATTTCTGGTACTGCCGCCGTGCGCAGTGTCTGCCAGCTGAAATAGCTGCGGAATTTGGCCAGCAATTTATGCGGCAGGGTAATTTTTTTGGCCACCTCTTCCAAGTAGATAAACATCGGCTGCAAAGTGCCGAATTCGATACCGCGCTCCTCTAGCCGTTCAATAACGGTTCTGGCAGTCAGAATATGTTGCAGCTTGACGGTCTCGAGGCAGTATTCCATATTGCGGATGCCGCTGGTCCAATTCACCAGCACCGGGGTTTTGCCGGCAAACAGACAGCAGAAATAAAGCACCGTCACGACATTACAGGCTGGCATCAGGATACCTACCCGGTCGCCTGGGAGGCGCTGAATTGAGTCTTTCAGAGCCAAAATGGCGAGGACAAAATCGCGGTTGCACATCACGCCTCGCAGCTGGTCAGCGATCATCGGCCGATTAGGATTCGCCTTCGCGTTGGCCAGAAAGATATCGGTTAGCTTGCGGCCGACCATAGTGTAGGCCGGGCTTTTTTGCATCTCAAGCAGCGGGGCCGAATTTTCCGGCACAAACCATAGTGCTGGGATCGCCTGCAGCGGTTCGGTTGCGACGGTCTCACCGATAGCAGTACGGAGGAGACTGGCTACGGATTTCAAAGCCACAGGATTACCGCCCTCATAGCCGAAAGTCTCCTGCAGCCAGTAATGCAATTCAGCGATGACCAAGCTATCCATTCCCAGGTCGGTACCCAGGGTGTCGGTGTCATTGAAAGCCGCTTTGCCGGTGATTTCCTCTAACTTAGCATAGACGCTCTGGCGAGTCGAATTCGGTACTCCGGAGGTATCCTCGTGGCGGACAAACACTTCTGGCTCAGGCAAGATCCGTACTCCGCCAGGTTCGAACCAAGTATAAGGCACGTAGGTATTCGGGGTGGCAGTAGCGTTGTAAAAGCTCTCCAAGTAGCGGTTCAGGGTCTCCTTTTCAGCCTGACGGGGAAAGTCTGCGGGCGAGGCAACTAATTCTACCTTCACTGTCCGACGCGGAGAAAAGAAAATGCCATTGAGCAAAATATGCTTCAGATGCCTGAACAGCG
>CAZUCG010000433.1:0-1786 GCA_964619145.1 uncultured Lentisphaeraceae bacterium
ATCTGCTCAGGAAAAGTCTGTACCTGCCATAAGGCAAAGGCAGAACTGAATAGCGTGTGTATCGGCATAGCGACTGGAGCGATAATAACAAAAGCATTCTCCTCAGCTGTGCGATATTTCTCAGGTACTTGTTGCAAATATTCCCAAGTTATGAGATTGTCAGCGGAGAGTGCCAAGCTGCGCCGATAAGCAGCAGCGGCTGTAGGCCAATCCTTGTTTAAGGCCGCGACCCGCCCAGTGAATAACGGCAATAGATGACCTTGCAGCCACAACACACCGCTGGTGTCGCTTAATTCAGTTTCCAGTGCCAGCAGTTGATGCTCCCAAGACAGGAGGTCAGCGGTGGAAAAAACGCCGGTCCGTTCTGCTAATAAGCAGGGTAGGGCGACGCGTAGGAAGCGCTCCCGAAAACTGCGCCTCGCCGAGATATTCTCATCACTATGTTCCAGCAGTGAAATGGCTTTTTTTATTTCCGAAATTTCTGGCTTCAAGATATATGCATAGGCGAAAGGGAGAAGGCTAATGGCGATATCGCTGTTCTTGCCCAAGAACAGCGAGACCTCCGCTTCCAATAAAATACTGGCAAAGCAAGGCGGTGCCTGACGGTTGAGATAATTTAGCGACTGTCTGGCAGCCAGAAAATTACCCTCGTCAATTAACTGACGGAGGGGCGGTAATTTCTCTTCCGTTATGGCCGAGGCAGCCTGCCATAGCCGCGGTAGTAGCGCTTGCTGTTCCGCCCACTGGCCCGTCAAGGCCAGTAACTGAGAACGCTCTTGTTGCCAGTAAAAAAACTCTGCGGGTTCTTGTGGTAATGTCTCCACTTTTTGCAAAAGCTTGAACCCTTGCTGGTAATGCTGGCGTTGGCGAAAGAAAAGCAGCAATTCCCGATAAGCGACCGTGTTGTCCGGTAACAGGGACAGCAACTCGTCTGGGTCGGCGCTGAGTTCCATAATGGCCGCAAAAGAGTTCTTGGCAGATTCTGGATGCAGCTGCATATAATTTGCAAACAGCTGCAATGTTTCCGCCCTCAGTTGCTGGGCCCGATGACGATTCTCCAGGGTGTCTTGCGACTGCCGCCAATACGCCCGCCGAGATGCTTCGGCAGAGGCCAGTTGAATCTTGCTCAGGCTAGGATAACAGGTCAGCGCTAAAGCATAAATGCCGCGGAGTTGTTCTTCGTCGAGCTGGCCATTCAAACGACCGTGGTCCTCCAGCAAAAGAGCGCAGAATAACAGGAAATCGCCATTGGCAGGATTTAACCTGCAGGCGGCGATGCTGTCAGCAATGGCGTACTGCAATAAATCCCGGTTCTCCGGCCAATTCAAATAAGCCAGTTGGGACCAACAGCTGGCCCGGCGTTGTAACAGCATCCCGTGGTTTGGAAATGCCAGCTGGGCGGCATCAGCTAGCCGCAGCAATCCCTGTAAGTCCTTTTTGCTGGGTTGCCAAGGATTGTTTGCAGCCAGTAAACCTTGCCTTAGACGGTGGTGATTGCCTGCTCCCACAATTTGCCGGAATTGCCGTGCTAGTGCCCAGCCGAATACCAGCAAAACTAGCAGCAAACAAACCGCCCGAGCTGGCCAACCCCAAGGAGCCGCTGGCGCGGACAGTTTTTCGGTATGCCTGCGTTGCGACGGTCGGCCGCAGAGGAAAAAGACCGTCAGGAGGGCCGTGAACAGCATTGCGTTGGGCATCGCCTGCAAATTATAGTCAAAACATTCGTGCACGGCCGCAGCAAGTAAGCCAGTCAGGGCGCCGAGGCCGAGCCAACGTAGGGTGTAGT
>CAZUCG010000433.1:1886-3028 GCA_964619145.1 uncultured Lentisphaeraceae bacterium
GCCGCAGCAAGTAAGCCAGTCAGGGCGCCGAGGCCGAGCCAACGTAGGGTGTAGTCCTTCTGGCGCCAAATTCGTCGTGTGGTCACGAATCCCAGCCAGAGCATCGCCAGTAACAACAGTGCGGTTAAGGGCCTGCCCAATTCGGTGGCCAATTCCAGCCAGTCATTATGGGCATGGCCGATCATCGCTTCGGGAAAAAGCCCCGGTTCATAGCGTTGTATGGCATCGCTATATGCGCCTAGGCCGATGCCACTAATGCCGGTGTCCCGCATTAGCTGAGTGGTTATTTCCCAGACTTGCCAACGTGTGTCACTAGTAAAAACTTCATTTTCCAATAGGACCTTATAGCGCTCCAGCAGCATATTCAAACCACTCTGTAAGGCAAAAAGCAGGGCTGTCGCTACTAAAATGGGCAAGGCGGGAAAGCGCTTGCCGGCGCCACTATTGCGAAAATTACTGACTAGCCAGAGTATCCAAAAAACCACCAGCAGGGTAATGGTTGACAAGAAAGCCCCCCGGGATAAGCTTAGTACCTGGGTGATTATACTGCCGAAGGCCATAAACGATAGCGGTAGAACCAATTTTGGCCAAAAACTTTCCTCGCCGAGACCGCGCTGCTGTTGGGCATCGCGGATAACCGCTAAAAGCGCGCAAGCCGAAAAAATGCCCATCGTCATCATAAACGCAAAATGGTTGCGGTTTAAAAATGAGCCAGTCGGAATTCCTGTATAACCGGCCGGTTGTGAGAATAAAAACCAGAACGATAGCAGCGCATTGGCAAAAGCAGAGACTACAATAGCTCCCATAGTGATGCGTAAATAGGCGCGGCTGCGGGAATAGCTTAACAACAACAGCATCAAGAGCAAACAAAGTAGCAGCAACTCACAGCGCACCAAGGTGTTTTCGGGCGAGATAGTCAGACGCGCTAACATCGGCCCCAAGCCAGTGGCATTGAATTGTTCCCAGCATTGCCACGATAACGGTGAGAGGTAGCGACAGAACTGGCCTAATGGTAGCAATTGCATCAACCCGACCAGTAGTAACCCGCCGGGAAATAGCAAGGCCGGATGCCAATATGGTGTCGGCGTGGCAGGCGCTCGTAAGCACAAGGCCAGGAGCCAGACAGCATACAGGACGGCCAT
>CAZUCG010000434.1:0-3024 GCA_964619145.1 uncultured Lentisphaeraceae bacterium
TAAATGCGCCGGCCTGATTTTGTCAGATTAAATGCATTTGATAACATTTCCGCTGCTGCATTTAGTTTTTCAATTGGCAGAATGAGCGATTACAAAGAATAATTGTCTTTTTAGCTTGACATTTATTTTTTCGCCTTTATTTTAAGCTTAGTGGCCCAAAATTGCTATGCTTTGGACTGTTTTGGACTCGATAAAATAGGTATAAGATTCAGCTATGATTTTTCCTGGCGACATCCGCATCACTCTTGATGCCAACGGGCGGCTGAAGTTACCTCCGCCGGCAGTGGCTAGCTATGATCAGTGCGGTGGTCGTGAGGTAGTTTTGCATTATTGGCCTGAAGGCAGCTTGGGAATTTTGCCGCAGCAAATCTGGGAGAAGCTATGTTCCGTCAAGGGCTATGACCAAGCTGACAGCCTGGTCGATATGCAGAGTCGTTTGGCTATGCTGCGGTTTATGCGCAACAGTAAAAGCGCTGAGATATCGGCTCAAGGACGTTTG
Source organism: uncultured Lentisphaeraceae bacterium (assembly GCA_964619145.1). Lineage (GTDB taxonomy): Bacteria > Verrucomicrobiota > Lentisphaeria > Oligosphaerales > Oligosphaeraceae > JAAZIZ01. The sequence continues at coordinate 500 of CAZUCG010000434.1, forward strand.
ACCCTACCAGCTAATTTACGAACTACTGCCGGCTTGGAATCTGGTCAAGAAGTAGTTTTGACTAGCAATGGACAGTATCTCAATGTTTGGAATCCAGAGCGCTTGGCGATGGTGATGGCGCATTTGGACGAGTCGGACCAGCAGGAACGCGAGGAAGTTTTCTCTTCGCTTAAGGGCAAAGAGTAAAAGGAGGCGGAAGACTATGGCGTATTTTTATTCTGAAAAGGGAGCGAGGTTTTTCCTTATTCTGATGTTGCTACTGGTAGGCTGGCTATTTATGGGGATCGGTTGGGCAGCGATTAAATCAGAAGGAAAAGTCCCGAACGATCCAGGTTGGGTCGTCTGTAGCCTTTCCTTGTCTGGGCAATTGCCAGCACACAGCGACCTCACACCTGAAGCAATGCTTCAGGCGTGCGCCATCCGCAGGGGGGACTGATATGCTGCCGGCAGTTACGGATAATTTACCGCCACTGCCAAATACACGCCCATTAGTAGTTTTTTGGCTTGCAGTCATCCTGGCTGTAGTTTTGTTGGCTCGGACAGTCTGGTTGGCCAGCCGTGCACGCCCACAAAGCCAGAGATATACCGAGGAACTCCTAGTGCCTGGCTTGCGGGGCAGTATTTTTAGTTCTTCAGGACATTGTCTGGCTAAATCAATACGGCAATTGGGTGTTTTCTGGTACCTCCCCAAGGACCTTGAAACGGCGGGGAAATCTTTGCAGCGGTTTGCTAGTGTACCCGAGCTGGCGCTTTTGCTGCCAACACTAGAAGAATTGCCGGTTTTTTTGGGACAGCGTCTTCAGTTATGCGAAGAAGAGTCAATGCAGCTACTCCAACTTATGAGTTCCTTGGGGGAAGAGGAGGAACTCAGGTTGGAGGGTTTTTTTATTCGCCGCGTCTCTTGCCCTGAGCATCTTCGGGAGCGCCTTGGCACGGTCGCGGTCGATCCAGAAACACACTTAGAGGTCGGCCTTACCGGCTGGGAAGCGCAGTATGACCGGAAGCTGCGCGGCTCAGTCCAAGTTTTGCGTCGCCGGCCCGATGGGCAACGGCTGCTCTGGCACAATATCGGCTTTTTTTCCAGTTCTTTTAATGGCCGAGATGTGGTCGTGTCGAGTGACTAGTCTTAGACGGGATGGCAAATGCTACAAGGTTATGAAAAACCCATATCTTCGCAGTATATTATTATTGGATTTGCGCTTCAGCTGGCTTAAGGTCCTGGCTATTGTTCTGGGAATCACTGGCTGCCTCGGGATGCTGGTAATCAGCCGAGGCGATAACCAAGTGCGGTATTATTTTTTTCGGCAGGTGATCTGGCTGATTATAAGTACCTGGCTCTTGCTGGTAGTTTCGTCGATGCCGTTGCATTGGCTAACCAGAAAACCGCTGCTATTATATGCCGGACTTTGCGGGATGCTCTTGGCGGTCCTATTCTTGGGCGCAACAATAAATGGTATGCGAGGGTGGTTTAAGTTTTACAGCGTCTGTGTCCAACCTACTGAGTTGGCAAAGCCTTTCTTCGTGTTGTGTTTCGCCGGCTTTTGCTCGAATCAGTCGTTTCGTCTAGATCGCACTAAAGTCTTGGCGGTCAGCTTGCCAGGCATTGCTTTTTGGGTGGGGTTGATACTCAGTCAGCCAGATTGTGGTACGAGTATGGTTTATTGCCTCGTCTTCTTAACTATGTTTTGGTGCAGCGGGGCGAAAATATGGCATCTGTGCTGCTTGGCCGGCAGTGGGGCCGCCGCAGCGGCAGTGATGCTCTGGCGATATCCGTATATCCGGCGGCGGCTTTTGGCGTTCGTGAACCCTGGAAACGACGATCTACTCGGAGCCGGTTGGCAGGCCGCCCAAATGCAGGAATGCCTCGCGCGTGGCGGCTGCTTTGGAGTGCCTTTCGATAGTAGCCAGCCTTTGCTTCAAGTGCCGTATCGGATGAACGACTCATTCGTGGCCAGTCTGGGAGAGCAGCTCGGAGTCTTCGGCATCGCACCGCTGATTCTGTTGTCACTGGCCTGGCTTAGCTTCTGTTGTAGTAAAGCCGTCAAAACTCAGAGCGTTTTCCATCGCCTGTTGTTCGTTGGCAGTGGAGTGATGCTCAGCGGCCAGGCTTTTCTGCATTTGGCGGTCAATCTAGGACTTTTCCCAACTACAGGTGTCACTTTGCCATTATTTAGTTACGGTGGCAGTTCACTGTTAGCGTCATTGCTTATTATCGGCATTGTTGATAACTGCTTGCGCACTCCCGCAACTACGCCAATGCTACCTCAGAATATACAATGATTTGGCCAGCTGAATTACTATATCGCTAAATCACAATCCAATGCACTAGCCAACGCAGTGCGATATCCGCCTCAGCGATGCGGAATCAAAATTAGTTCGTGAGTTGCTCCACCTTTTTGAGGTTTTTCCCAAGCCGTGAACAAAACAGTTCGCGGCTTTTTTTTGCCTGTCATTTTTTGATTAGTATTTAGGCAACACAATAGAATGACATTTAGTTCTCGCTAATTTCCGCGACAATCCTCCTT
>CAZUCG010000435.1:0-3006 GCA_964619145.1 uncultured Lentisphaeraceae bacterium
CGCTGGACACGCGGACGCGGATGCCTACATTATGGGCATCAAGATGCAGCTGACCCCGTTTTCCACCGGAGGAAGGCCACTTCACAAAGCTGAATAATTTGCCCGACAGCAGCATTAACAATCTAGCAAATTCCCCATTCCGAAGTTGTTTTTTCCCAGAAATACAGTATACTAAGTGTTTTACACTGCGTCGCATTACCAGTTTTAATTTGCAGACAGGAGTTGTTAAATGGCCGAAAGCAAGCACGAGTTCCAATTCGTCACCGAAATTCCCCAAAACACCTACGGGGAAAATTTTGCTGACCTCTTCGTTTACCCTCTTTATGACCAAGGCAAGGTCGCAATACAGCTCACCATCCCTACTGATTGCAAAAAAATCTCCTGGCAAATTCTCGATCAAGGGCAAGTACTGGCGGAGAATTCGGCTCGGCCCGCTGCCGCCGGCAGTTTATTCCAGGCTACAGAGACAATCAAGGATTTCCGTCCCTGGAATATCAACACTCCCTATCTGTACACCTGTAAAATCAGCATCTCAGTCAAGGGCAAGGATGAGAGCTGCGCCATTCGTTTCGGAATGCGCAAATACTCCGTCTCCCAGGACTCATTCTTTTTGAATAACGAGAACCTCTACTTGCGAGGCGTAATCCGCGGGCGCGAGGCACACGACCACCCCGACTTGCTAAACTTGGGCTGGTATGAATACTACGCCAAGTATATGCGACAAATGAAACGCTATGGTTTCAATTTCATCCGCTTCCATAGCTTTGTCCCACCGATAGAGTGCTTCCAGGCTGCTGATGAACTGGGCATACTGCTGCATGTCGAATTGCGCAAATACTACGGCAAATACCAAAAAGAACGCTCACGGATGGACAAACAAGGGGCGCTGCTGAACCGTGACGAATGGGCAGAGATGGTCCGGCGACTGCGTAATTCGACCTCATTGATGGTCTATTGTATGGGCAATGAAATCGACCACCCAGGACGTAACCCCATCTGCCAGGAATTTTATGAAATGACCCACCAGATGGACCCCACCAGGTTCTTCCTAGATACCTGCAGCCGCGGCGAGTTCGACCGCAAAAGCGTCGACCTCGATGCTCAACATATGAGCTACTTCTTTCCTTGGGGACACGCTTACGAGATGTTCGACAATCCCCAGAACTGGCTGATTTCCGGTTCTTCCTCCGGCATCCCGATGCTGGTCAAGGAGAAAGATGACGACCCGAACTGGACTATCGCCCGCAAAGTGCCTGCCCGCCGACCGGTCATCGCCCACGAAATCTGCCATTATGCCGGCCTACACGACCTAGAGACACTAGGCCAGAAATTCGACCAACATTGTCCGCAAGACCGACCGTGGTGGATTGACGAGTTGAAGAAACTGGTGGCCTTGAAGGGCTTTACAGACCAGTACGACATTATGCTCAAGGCCTCGCATCGGTTCCGGGAATTGGCCTGGAAGCTCAACTTGGAGGCGGCTCGCCGCAGCAAGCTGCTCTGCGGATTTCATTTCCTGCAGTTCTGCGACACTAACCGCTATGAGAATAGCAACGGCATAGTCGATTGCTTTGATGACCAGAAGGGCATTTCCGAAAGTGAATTCCGTAAGTTCAATGGCGACACTGTGCTGCTGGCTGACCTGCCAAAACGCGTCTTCTTCCAGGGTGAAACCGTAACCGCACCGGCTATCGTCTCGCACTTCTCCGCCGAACTATCAGGCACAATGACTTTCGCCTTTAAACTCGCAGACAAGGACAACAAAACAGTCCTGAATGGAACACTCAGCGATCTCAATTTGAGCGCTAAAGGACGCCACGACCTGTGCGTGGTTACCTGCAAAATGCCAGTTACTAATAAACCCGAAGCATATAAATTAATCTTCTCTTTGCTGGATACCACCGGTAAAACAGTGGTGGAAAATGACTGGGGAATCTGGAGCTTCCCGGATAACCCCAGCGCCGTACCGAACTACGAAGTAGACGTGTGCCTGGATGAAGTCTTCCCACTCAATAGATATCCGCAGCTGCGGCAGCGCTGCGGGGCAAAATTACTGCTCGCGAATCGCTTCAGCCAAGAGCTCCTCGAGCACGTCAGCAATGGCAGTGATGCTTGGGTGATGTATCGCGTGCCGGTCACTCGCGATCGCAAAGTCCGCGCTCCCAAAGAGAAGTATTACTTGCCGGCAGTATGGGACCGCTTCAAGGCAATTATCTGGGATCGAGGACACAACTCCGGGGCCTTTATCCGGGAAAATTCCGCCTTGGCCGGCTTTCCCAATGATGGCTTCGTCAATATGCAATTCGCCAACCTGATCAACGACTGCGACAAGATCATCCTCGATGATTTCCCGGTCCAGGTGGAGCCGATTATGGAAGGTGTGGACCGTGCCGTCCGCGACCGTTTCGATGTCTATAACTTCAAGCTCTCGGAACTGCAGCCTGCCTACACAATGCGGAAATTCGCGTATTTGTTCGAATTGCGAGTCGGCAAAGGGCGCCTATTCGTCAGTGCCTTCAACTTCACTGGCCTGAATCAGGCCGACCCCGAAAGCGTCGGGATGTTCGAGTCTATCCTGTGCTATCTCAATAGTGATAAATTCGCGCCAAAAACTGCCATCGAGCCGCAAGTGCTGGCCGATTATCTGCTCCGCAAAGGCGAAGGCCCGATTATCAAGGAGCGCCGGATGACCCAATATTGGCAGCTCGACGAAGAGCCGCTGGAATCGCTAAAATACTGGAACGAAGCCCTGGCCTACATCGACGAAGAAGTCAAGGAGACAGATATCTGGTTAAAAGCCCAGGCCAATAAGCTCTCACTAGATGAAAAAGACAAGAAATAAGCGCAGCTAATAATAGCCTTGCTAAATAGAAATGGGCAGCCGCTGGGAGAAGTAAATCCCCAGCCCGGCGGCCCATTTTTTTGTCCAAGGCTCAATTGTTCGTAAAGCTATCAATAGGGCAGAATTCAGTGACCCTAAGCTCGTGGATTAAGGCAAGGGCTAAT
>CAZUCG010000436.1:0-3005 GCA_964619145.1 uncultured Lentisphaeraceae bacterium
GATACGCCGCCAGTAGGCCGAGTACCAACCCAAAATCACTTTTTGCCTGCCCCGGTCCATACCGTGGTGTTAGCACCTACGACTACATTGGCTATGGAGTTAATTATTATCTGTCTTATTATCAAGACCGGAACAATCTTCTGATAGCGCATAAGTCTTTGTCCACTATGCACATGTTTTGCGAGAAAGGATATTCAGACCTAGCTACGGAAAAAGGCTACCCCTGGTATAGCAATCCTATGGCCGGCAATCGTTTGTATCACGCAGAACTCGGCAAGCGGCACGGCAACTACTGGAATGTCAGCTATTGCGATGGCCATGTCGGCGAGTATAAGGAAAACACCCAGCCATACTCCGGTTTTGACCCATTTTTCGATGACATCACCCCATAGTATTGCAGCATTTATAGTGTCGCTGAATAATTTTGCGGCCGTGCTCAAACGGGGGAAGGGCTCTGATGGCTAGGCAAATAACAGCCACGAGATCCGACACTTGCAGGGAAAATAATTTTTCTGACCTTTGCCTCGGAGCCGTCCATTGGCGCTTTTGGGAACGCCTCAGGAGGCTGGGGATGGATACCTGAAGCAGATAATATTATCAGCCGTTAAACCTTTGGTGACTAAATTTTTCATAGCTAAAACGAGGGATCTATGCTTAAGCGACTGTGGTTAATAATTGTCTTGTCTGGCAGTGCCTTTTTTGCCCAAGAACCTATCAAGCCGATGGCGTATTATTTTGCCGAGCCTACGATGCGCGATAAGAAAGGCGAGATGTCTGACCCTGACTTTTTAAAGCTCATTGATGGTAAGATTGCTGCTACTGAGCGGGTGGGCTGGTGCGTGAAGGATTTCCGTAAACAGCCAGTCAAAATTGAGTTCAGTTTTGGCGTCAAAGCGAAGTTCTCCCGGGCAAAAATTTATTATCATCGCGGACCTCGCAGCTATGGCCTTAAGCATATCAAGGTCTTTGGCAGTGACGACGTAGGTGTGCCGTTTGCTGCCGGTAGCTTAGTTTTGAATCAACCATACGTCGCGCCTGATGACCGTCCGCGTGATAAACCGGAGGAAGTCGAGGTCCTGTTACCCAACTGCGCCGAAGTCCCAACTGATAAGCTCATCGTCGAAATTGCCAGCAGTGGCAGCTACATCTCCCTGCAGGAGATAGAGTTTTTTGGTGTGCAAGAGAAGACTGCTGGCGCTGACTCGTCGCAAGGGCACCCATACGCAATCTTCGCGAGCCAGAAAGCCACCGGGCTGCAGCTGCGACAAGAAGGAGCTTTATATATTCTGGAAAACGACTCAGTGCTCTACATTATCGACCCAGACTATAACGGCTGCGTGAATTTCGCCTACGATAAAATAACTGGGAAAAATTTTCTCAAGTACGCGAACAAGGACAATTATGGCGGGATGTTCAATGATCGGTTCTGGCCTGGTGGTACAGTTTTGCGAGATATGTATCGCGATGTCAGTTATCAATGCGTGCTGGCTGAGGATTCAGCTGCGCGAAAGGCGTTGCGCTTGTCGGCGACCGGTAAGTCCGGTATCTTCGCCAATGTGACTATCGAAAAAACTTATAGCTTGACAGCTGAATCACCGGTACTACAGGCCGATTATAAAATCACCAACGATCAGGCGAATGTGATTCCGCTTGACGCCGGTTTATGGCTGATGGGCGGCGTCACGGATAGCGGCCAGACCTTCGAACTGATTTATCCCGGTGCCAGCAAAATCGAGCGCAATCCCAGTATTCGTCAGAGTTTGTTTTGTCCCGGGGCAGTGCGTGGCTGGACGGCGATGCTCAATAAAGATGCACAGGGGCTGGCCTTCTTGGCCGACTTCAGCCGCTTGAATTGCTTTTATTTCTGGAGCAATGACAATTGGAACAGCACTCTGGAATGCCGGATGGGCGTATATTCCATTGAAGCTGACAGTTCCTTGGAGATGTCTTTCGCGCTGGCACCTTTTCATAGTATTGGTCTGCCTGGCGAAGTCAACCGCGAGATGGCGGCCAATCTGGGCTTGCCCAACGAAAGTATCACTGAACCGCAGGAGCTGGTAATGAGCTTGTTGCCGTTCTTCCACGGTGAGTTTACCCTGAAGATCGAGGCCGGGCAGCTGCGAGGCAAAAAATTGTCGCTGCAGGAAGTATTGTCTCACTCTGGCAAGGCCGAGGGCAAACCTCTGCAAATTCCGTACCAACTGAAATTCACCCCTGGCACTTGGGTCGTGCAGGCGACGGTGAGTCGGCAAGGAAAGCCGGTCTTTGTGGTGCAGGATGCATTGGTTTTTCAGAAAGCCAGTGGTGCCTTTGCTCGGGAACCAGAAAGCGAGAAGCGCCCTGAGACTGGTGTGACGCGGCCCGCACCCAAACTTAATTTCAATTCTCTGGCGTATGAAACCGAGCATCTGAAATGGGCCAAGCCGTTTGCCGGCAAAAAACCAAAAGTGCTGCTCGTCTGTCGAGACACGGGCGGTATCCGCGATACCCTGGAAGTAGCCCAACGCTGCGATATGGAGCTGACTACCAACTTTATTGGCGGCATCTGGCGCATCAGTGGCCAGGCGACCTCCCTAAATGTCAACGACTGCTATAGCGAATTGCAGAAACTCTTGCAAGATAAGTTCGACTGCTTGTTGGTCGCTGCAGATATCTGGAAGACTATGCCGAATGCTGTGCGAGACGCCATCTTGCTGCAAGTCGAGAGCGGCAGCGGCCTAGTCGTGGTCGCCCCAGAGGGATTGCCAGAAGAACTAGATAAGAGCTTCCAGCTCTTGCCCAATAATCAACGGCATTTTATCGCACCCTGGACAGCGGCAGTTGATCACCCGATTACCGCCGGCGTGCCTTTCGCCGCCCTACCACCGACCCGCGCCTTGAAATACTCCGTCCCAGGCACGGTGTTGGTCAAGGTCGGCGAGCATCCGCTGCTAGGCATTTTTTCCTATGGACAAGGGCGGGTAGCGGCCGCATCCTGGGCTACTGACGGTCGCGAAAGAGACGGC
>CAZUCG010000437.1:0-3001 GCA_964619145.1 uncultured Lentisphaeraceae bacterium
TCTAGTTGGGCTGTTATCTTTGGCCATTTCGCGTTTATACTTAGTTATTATCCCTGATTTGGCCGGTGTTTTTGCGTTTAGCGCTCCGCGAGTGGCGAAATCTTGTCTTTTTAGACTATCTTTTGCGATAATAGATATTTTTTTCCCTTTTGTCATTTGACTTTTAGGAAAAATGGCTTATGCTAATCAGACATTAGTTTTCAAGTTGTTCTGTAGCGAGATTTCAACTGCATTTTGGGTAAGACAATATGGCCAGGATAAAGTTAGCAAATTCTCCGACGATCCGCAGGATGCCGACGTATTTGCACAAGCTATTGCGGATGCGTTTAGAGGGCTTGGAGGTCGTCTCTACGACTGACCTGGCCGAGTATATGAATACCGAGTTAATTGTGGTGCGGAAAGACATTATGTTAACTGGTGCTACGGGTCGTCGTCGGGTCGGCTATAACATCAATGACTTAATCAACCACATTATGATTTTCTTGGGCTGGGAACAGACCATCCGGGCCACCTTGATCGGCGCCGGCGCCTTGGGGGCGGCTTTGCTGGGTTATGATGATTTCAGCCGTTATGGTTTGTTGATTGAATCAGTTTTTGACTGTGACAGCACAAAGATCGGGCAGGAGATTCGTGGGCACGAGATCTATGACATCGCGACCATCCACACCCGGCTGAAAGTCGCCCTGCCTGACATCGCCATCATCTGCGTGACAAATTTATCGGCTCAACTGGTGGCTGATCAAGTAATCAGCTTGGGCATCAAGTATATCTGGAATTTCGCGAATGTCTGCCTGCAAGTCCCGGAGGACGTGGTTGTCCAACGCGAGGTCATCGCCGGCGGCTTGGCGACACTCTCGGTGAAAATGAAGTCGGACCGCGAGCAATCTGCTAAAGGCCCGGAATTCGAGGGCGAGAGCTGATAACCAGCAGCGCCCCAAATAGCAATATTTTTCCGCTAAGCGCGACTTGAATTTTTCTGTTTTTCGAGCTTGATTTGTAAAAATGCAGCCCGGAATTATAGTTCCAGAATTGACTATGTTGTCGCCAACACCTCTCAATATTTTCTCCCTCGGTCACCCTTATGACCGGATGACCGGCATCAGCACTTGAGGAGCAATTATGTCCAACCAGCGCCAAGCCATTGAAGCCATTGAACGTACCGAACGCAAGCTATTCGCGGCTCTGGCTGCCGCACCAATCCGCAACCCTGCCCTGCCAGAACAGCGTCGAGAAATCAAGACATTGTTCGAGCGCTCACTCGGCACGGACCGCATACCTGTGCCAAACTTGAGCGTTTCGCCTGTCGGCAGTCACCAGCTCGCTGGCTGCACCCTGCGGCTCCTGCAGGGGAAAAGCTGGGCTAACTGCGTTGTCAGCGGGCACTTGTTTTGCCCCGACAGCCCGCCGCCCTGGCCAGTAGTGCTGATCTGCTGCGGGCACGCTATCGCCGGCAAGACTGGCTATGACGCGATGGGACTGCGCCTAGCAAGACAGGGCTGCGCGGCCTTGATTCCCGACAATATCGGCCAGGGCGAGCGTATCCCAATGGGGCACTCCGGCTTGACCGCGGCTTTCGCCGTCGGCATCTCGGTCCAAGGAATGATCGTGCGCGAGTCACTCGCCTGGATCGAATTTCTGCGTCAGGATGCGCGCTTTACCCGCATCGGCGTCGCCGGGAATTCTGGTGGAGGCACTTTGACGATGTGCCTCGGCGCACTCTCTGAACACATCGAGGCGATGGTCTCTTCTGGATACCCGAGCAGTTTTGAACTGATAGCCCGCAAGCAAAAACGCCATTGCCATTGCAACCTTATTCCCGGCTGCATTGGGCGCTTTGAAATGTGGGAGCTCTATTCGCTTTTCGCTCCCCGCCCGCTACTGCTGATGCAAGGTGAAAAAGACGTGCTGTTCCTGCGCGACACTTTTTTGGCTACCGCCAGACGAGTCCGTGACGTCTATCGCGAATACTTGGTCGACGACGCATTCAGTTCTGCCGTACCACCAGGAGACCACTCTTGGGACCATAACCGCCGCGAAATCATCGGGGCATTCTTCGCCCAACAATTCAATCTGCGGCCACCACAACCAGATGATGAGGCGCAGGCTGAGTTGCTGACTGCCGAGTTCGGACGCTGCCTGCCCGAATGGCCGACAGAGGCCGTCAATGGCGATGAACTGGCTTGGGCTCTAGCCGGACTACCAGCAAAACCAGCACCGCCGCTCTGGGAAATCTATCCGCCCGAAATCCCCCCACCGTACCCAGAAGTCTCCGAGCGCGGTCTAACTGAGCAGATTCTCGCCCAAATGGAGTGTTTTCTGAGCCCGTTATAGCTAGGCAACGGCAGTCAGCCAGCACAGGAGGAATTATGGCGGACATCACCCTAAAAACCAACCGACGTAATGAAATCATAGATATCACCCAGCAAGTCAATGGCCGGCTACCGGCTGCCCTGAAAGTGGGCATTTGCCATATCTTCTGTCCCCATACCACGGCGGCATCAGCGTTAATGAGAATGCCGACCCGGATGTAAAGCACGACTTGATCGCCAAACTGGAACAGCTCGTGCCCCAACGCGAGCCGTTCTACCGCCATAGTGAGGGCAACAGCGATGCTCATCTGAAAGCCGCGCTGCTCGGATTCTCCCTGGCCTTACCAATCCGTAATGGACAGCTCGACCTGGGGACTTGGCAAGGGCTGTATTTTTGTGAATTCGATGGCCCGCGCAACCGCCGAGTGCGCGTCTTCTGGCAGGAAGCGCAAGAATAACCGCCAGACCAGAAGAAGGGGAAATAATTTTTGTTGGCGTCGTCGCTTCAGCGCGTTTCGAACAAGGTGACGTCCCTGGTCACGAATAGCCGTTTAGCGTCAATCACTTCTCGCGGTTTAAGCATCACATAATGCTTGCCACGCTGCAAAAAATGGCTGCCGGCCCGCAGCAGGCTGTATTCTTCCTGCTTGATGCGCCCCAGTGGTGTGTACGCTGCTGGAGTCTCTGTATTG
>CAZUCG010000438.1:0-3001 GCA_964619145.1 uncultured Lentisphaeraceae bacterium
GTTATTGGGGCGCATTTTTTCACTGCCGAAGATTTCCGCCCGATTGCCATCGATACAGCCGCCGCCACTGATACTGACCTTCTGTTGTTCCACGGCTACAATCAGGTGTGCGCCGCTGACGTGTTCCATACTGAAGACTTGGTTTTGCGGGCAGAAGTCATCGGCATTGTAATCCTCAGGATTGCTGCTACCCAGGATCACCGCGCCAGTCTCAAGATGCAAACCGCCGTTACTGCGTAAGTATATTGTGCCGGTGCGATATGTCCCAGGCGGAAAATTCACTACTCCGCCGGCATCGATGGCTTTTTGAATAGCTTGAGTGTCAAGGCTGACGCCATCGCCGCGGGCACCAAAAGAAAGTACATCTTGCATAATATTACTCCGGAAAGATGTTCGGCAGTCGAGGCGTGGCGGTATTTTTGCCTACACTAACGCTCGCTGCTTAAATTAGCGCTTAACAATCGCTCTCCTAGTTGTCAAGCGCGCTTCTTCAAGACATCTTGACAAGATAAACTTCACCCTACGATTGTCAAGGAGCTAATGCGAAAATCAGCCAAGATGGTTGTTTTTTCAGCGGGCAGCAGTTATATTCTAAAAAATGCATCTTCGCGTTCACAGCGTCCATTTTGTTTAAGTGAAGGAGTAGCAATGAAAAGTTCTTTTCTGCTGGTATGGTTGTTGCTTTGTGGAGGAATGATATTCGCAGCTGATTTGCCGATTATTGCTGAGGGTAAATCCGAATATCAGGTCGTCTATCCTGATGACGTCGGCAATCCGCACTTGAATTTGTATAACCAGAAAGCCGCTGAGACGCTGTCGATGGCCTTGATGCTCAGCACCGGCGTAGTGTTGCCGGTGCGGGCCGAGAAGGACAAAGCAGCAGACCAGAAGGCGCTATACATCGGTAACTGCCAGGCGTTGGCGGCGGTCGGCTTGGCTAAGAACAGCTACCAGCGTTGGGAGCATCATATTGTCGTAAAAGAGCAAGATGTATTCCTTTTTGGTAATGACTGGCGCGGCGAAGTCAATCCTGCTTCAAACAGGCATAACTATTGCATCCTGGGTTCATACAAAAGCACCTTGACATTCTTGGAAAAATTTGCCGGTGCGTTATTTATGGGCAGCAGTCAGCTGGCTGATTGCGTGCCGAAGCGCTCGAGCATCAGCATCCCTGATGACTATAATTATGCACGCGTGCCGCAGATTCAGTATTGCATCAGCCGCGGGAAGGATATCAACTATGATATCGCCAATAACTTTTTGGCATCGCCGTGGTACGGCTCGCACGGCGGGCATTCCCACAATCTAGCAATAAAACAAGACCAGTATTTTGCCACCAACCCGGAGTATTTTTCCTTACAGAAAGGCAAGCGGGTGACTCACCCCACCCGTCCGCAATACTGTTTTGCTCAGCCTCAAGTGCGGGAGTTGATTTACCAGGAAGTCCTGGAGCATTTAGACAAGGGTTACGAAGTCGTGCAGCTGGCCCAGAGCGACGGCTTTCGGGCGTGCGAATGTCCGGAATGCGCCGAGTTATTCAATGTCGAGAGCTTCGGTGAGAAGCTCTGGATTATGCACCGTGAGATGGCGCTACGACTGCAAAAAGACCGCCCAGGCAAGAAAGTCTGTATAATCGCCTATGGTCCGACCAGAGTGCCGCCGCAGACTTTCAAGGACTTCCCGGACAATGTAGTCATTGAGTTGGCGCCTTATGCTGATGAGATTATGGCTTCTTGGCAGGGCTATGAAGTCCCTGGTGGCTTCGTGGTCTATCTTTACAACTGGGGTTATTATAAGCCGGAAGGTTTTATGCCCAAGCAGAATTGGCAATTCTGCCAAGAACAGCTGAAGAATTTTCACGCCAGCAATGTCAAGGGCATCTACCGCTGCGGTTTTGGTGAGCTCTTCGGCCTAGAAGGTCCGACTTACTTTATCTGGGGGAAGTTGTTAGACAATCCAGAGGCCGATGTACAGAAATTGCTGCAGCTGTACTGCCAGCGAGTATACAGCGAAGCCGCGCCAGAAATGACGAGGTTCTTTCAGCTGCTGGATTCACGGCTGCAATTGGCAGTCAATAAAAGCGAAATTGACTGGAACGACCCGGGGCTACTTTCTGGCAGCTTGTCGTTTACCCGCCATCCAGTGAAGATTATCCAGACTCGCTATCCTGACGACATCGTGGCAGAGCTGGAGAGTTTGCTCACAGCTGCCGAACAGAAGGATAAATCTTTTCTATTGCAGAAGACCCGGCTGGAATTCGATTATCTGAAATACACCGCTAATGCCGCCAATGCACTGGAGCGCTTCCGGAACTCTTACACGCCGGCCGACTCTAAGCGTCTTTTCGAATTTTTGGCATCCAGGAAGAATTTAATTGACGGACTGCCCAGCAACAAGACTGATAACCTCTTGGACAAGAGTGGTTATCCGTTATTTGGTTACGCGACTAAGCAGCAAATGCAGATGGGTGGGCGCCTGAGTGCGCCATTATTTGCGCCGTTTCAATGGGATGCTCAGTGGATGTTGGAGCATGACATTGTCCCTGCCGGCCGAGTCATCAAGGTCGGCGACAGCAAGGCACAATACTTGGTGCCGGCCAATTATATGGCCGAAAACAGCGATAATATCTACAATCGCAATGCGGCAAGAATTTTCTCTCGAACAGCTGAAAACAGCCTGCAAGTTATTTTTATCCTCTCTCAAGTACCCTCTCTGGAAGAAATTGCCAAGCATTCCCTGCAAGTAACAATTGGCCCCGACAAGCAGAGCGTATTCTGGATGCCGGGGCGTTGCCGCGATGCTTCACGTCCTTCGCGCTATAAACTGACAATGACCAATCTGGAAAACAAAGGCCAAGGAGATAAATACGAGCCCCTGGCTGGCAATACGGCCTTGGTAACCATCCCCGCACCCGGTGTTGAAGTCGGGGAGGGTGAGATCGCAATAGAGTTTAACATCCCCTATGAATCTCTGTCACGTATTCCCCAACCAGGTGAGACTT
>CAZUCG010000439.1:0-2994 GCA_964619145.1 uncultured Lentisphaeraceae bacterium
GCATTTAGGCTATTTGTACTAAAAATAACCTTTGTTATCATCAGGATTCTTGTGATTGAAAAAAACTTGTGTAGTTAGTGCCTCTGTATGGCCGTCAACAAAGGTGAAATTCCCCGCCCCGGCATGAAAAAATGACGGCGGTGGCATCACCTGGCAATCATAACTGAGGTTGCCACGCTCAAGAAGTTGGGCATACGTGCTATTTAGGCCAGCAAGAACATAGCCAAAAACATAATATAGCGGGCTGACATCAGCGACCAGGACAGTATTGCCCGGACGACTCGGCTTGGTGATGTGCATACCACTGCGCACAGGATACGTATAGGCTGAGTCATCCAGATTCAACATCGCCAACGGCATACTGTAACTCGAGCCGCTCTTGTGACAATTATTAATTCGGAGACTGCTGCTCGGAGAAAGCCGTGTGATCTGATACACCTGCTCCGGACAGTGAAGTATATGTCCGAGAGGGACTTGCTTGGACAAATATTCGCTATTGAATACTTGTAACCCCAAATACGGGGCCACTCGTACATACCATAATGGCTTAAATGGCGTTCTGCTGCCCACTGGGTTGCTGTCCATAGGCATCGTCAGGGGTACAAAAAAATCATTATCTGAAGAGTACTCATTGATTCCGATGGCAATCTGCCGTAAATTTGAACTGCATTTGGTGCGTTTGGCCATCACCTGGGCTTTGCCCAGAGCCGGCAGCAGCATCGATGCCAAGACGGCAATGATGGCTATTACGACCAACAGTTCAATCAAAGTAAAAAATGCCTGCGACCGCGACGAATGACCTGGAATTCTGGTCTGATTTTTCAGCCCATTTGCAGCGTAGGGATACCTCTTGCCGAATTTTTCCATAGCCTAACTCCTTTGTTATTTGCCCAAATAGTCAGAGGACTTATCTTATTCCGGTTTGGATTTCTCCATTACCGGGTCAAAACAGGACTGGTGGTGGATTCGGTTTCGATCAAAGTTGCCTGCAGCATCGGCACTGAACTCGGCAGGTCATTACTGGACAGGCATTCGACGATTTTTCGCCCCAAATCATACATCGGGACCTTGATATGGGTTAGCCGCGGCAGTAATCCCTGAAAAGTCAGGCCGGTAGCCATCCCGGCGACCTTCAGTTCACGACCAATGTTGATCTTCAGGCGGTTGGCGGCCTCATAAAAATCGATGATATGTTCAGCGTGATTGCAGAATATGAAATCTGGCCTCGGTCCAGAGAGGAAGCGTAGCAAGGCCGATATTCTGTCCTCGTTTGGCGAAATGATGATATGCTGGCAAGCCGGACCGGCAAAACCATATTCGCCGGCAAGAGACAAAAACTTATCCCCGCGCTTCAAAAGGCTCTCGTCACTGTCGCTTCTAAACGATAGAATGCCCAAGTTGCTGCATCTGCATAATTGAGCATGCTCAATTATGTTGCGCAAGGCTTGCTCACGGTCATAGGAAACACGAATCAAAAGGTCGCGAGTTCTACTGCCACAATCGTACAGACAAAACACCGGTTTACTAATCGCATATTGCAATTGCAGAGGAAACAGTTGTTTGCTGATAAACACTGCCGCATCATAACGCTGCAAACGCTGTAATTGCTGATGCAGGCTGCTGTCATTGCCGTCAGACCGAAAATGTTCGAAAAAAACCTGGGTTCCATACTCGGCTGCACCCGACAACAACCCCCTGTGCAATTCTGATGATAAAGCCCAATTCTCAGGTGTCAACAACGAAGGCGATATATTCTCTTCTGGGAAAGCAAATACCAGCCGCAGAGGACCGCTATTGCCCTCCGGCTGACAGACAAAAGAACCGCGAGGCCCTTGACGAACTAAATAACCTTCTGACTCCAAGGCCTGCAATGCCATACGTGCAGTGCCACGGCTGAACCCGCCACGCAGTGCTAAATCACGCTCACTTAATACACGATCGCCAGGACGTAATTCACCACGCCTGATCCGAAAAATCAGACTACGAGCAACCGCGGCATATAATGGACCTTGTGAATCGGCAAACATCTTGCACCACAATTTCAACCAGTAAATAGGGCAATAAATTCTTTGTTTTATGGTCTATACCATAGACTATAAAACAAAAAAAGGCATTGTCAATGGCAGGGCAAAAGTTTTCCAGATATTTTTTGTTTTTATTTTGGCAAAATCGTCAGTGTGGTCTGTGTCTGCCTTACAAACGCGGCAGGCACATTCCGCCATCTACCCGGATGACCTGCCCGGTAGAGTATGGTAAATCTCCGCTGACCAAGGCTTTGACGACTCTGGCGACGTCTTCTGGATAGCCCCAGCGTTTTTGTAAGGCGAGGCCGTCTGCCAGCAGCTGGTCGTATTTCTCCTGTACGGCTGCGGTCATATCAGTTTTGATGATCCCGGGTTGGATTTCGAAGACATTGATCTTGAATTCCGCCAGTCGGACGGCCCAGAGTTTGGTTAGCATCGCCAAGCCGGCTTTGGACAGGCAGTATTCGCCCCGGCTGACACTGGCGGTTTCAGCGGAAATTGAACCAATAGTAATAACGCACCGGCCGGGGCGGGGATTGGTGACCATCCGTTGGGCTACTGCCTGAGTCAGAAAATACGGCCCTTTGAGGTTGATGTCCATCACTCGGTCGTAGCTCTCCTCACTGGCTTGCAGGATGTCGGCTCGCTGCTCAGGTGCGACACCGGCGTTGTTGACCAAGATATCAAGTTCTCCGAATTTGTTGGCGCAGGCATCGAGTAGCTGCAAACGGCTCTCAGGATCGCTGATGTCACATATACTGTATTGCCAGCGCCCGGGATAATGTAGGTCCAGGTATGCGAAGCGCTCCCTCAGGCCGGCGCGGGCGCTGCGACCACAAAATGTCACATTAGCACCTAGTTGCAGCAGCTGCTCGACGATGGCCGCGCCTATGCCGCGGGCGCCACCAGAGACTAGGGCATTCTTGTCGGTTAGTAGTTTCTCAGTCATAGCAAAAAAGGGGGGTTGAGT
>CAZUCG010000440.1:0-2991 GCA_964619145.1 uncultured Lentisphaeraceae bacterium
GACAAGGTTAGCAAACAGGTGTAAAACCCACTAAAGATACCCTAAATGGCAGTATAGGAATTCCATAAAATTGGCGCAGCGGCGCGATAGCCGGCATAAGCACTCCAGACACACATCTTTTACCTCACGACAAATTATTGAGCAGCAGGCAACGAGACAGTCAGCGTTAGCTATTGCTGCAAAGAAAAATCGGCCTGATGTTTAAGATAGAGCAAAAAGAAAAATTAGCAAATTCCCCGGGCCATTTCTCAGAACGGCGGCGTTCGCTGTTATTACTCTTCTTGGGCGGAGCCTGATTATAACGTATTCATCGCCAAGAGTGAAACTTTATGGCCCCTACTGTAGTCTAAGAGTATTGAACTACAGGCAGCTAACATAATTAAGTCGCTGGCCTACAACATTAAACAAGGCAAACTCTGCCATCCAGTTCCCACCGCGACTTAACGCAATGCTCCAGAGATGACGCGCCCGTGTTTTTGCACCCCGCCGGCAGCACCTAGACGATTACGATTCACTGGCGCAAGAAGATAGCGCCTAGAGGCGTGCTATATTACTAGCAGTAAATAAGAAATATCGGCCGCGGGGAGTGTTTTTTTTGTGGTTCGGATTATATTAGATAGTTGCCGAAAGTACTGACTCAACCTGAGGGCAACTTTACGACAAAGGAATAATAAATGGACAAAAATGAAAATCCATTGCGGAACTATACCTTGCGCGCTCAGCAAGTTGTGGCCTTGGCCCAAAAAGAAGCGCGCAGGCTGGGACAGCCGTATGTGGGATGTGAGCATATCCTTCTGGGAATTATAAAGTTAGGTAAAAACTCAGACCAAGATACGAATAATGCCAAGGATTTATTGAATCAGGCTAAAGTCAATTTAGATAAATTGACCGAAGAGATTCTCAAGGCCAGCCCAAAAGACTCAGACCAGCCGCTGGCGGAGGGTTTATTACCCTACACCAGCCGCTGCAAACGAGCTATGATTATGGCTGGGCAAATAGCCGCCAGTCTCGGCAGTACGTATGTCGGCATTGAGCATCTGCTGCTCGGCACCCTGAAAGACGACGAGGGCTTGCCGGCGCAAATACTCAAACAGCAGAACGTCGATTATCTGACCATCCATAACCTCTATATCAAGGAGTTGGACCCGAGGTTTTTGCCCGAAGACGCTGACCCGCCGACAATCGAGAAAAAAGTCGACTCGCTTGACGATGATCTTCTCAACGATAGCCTAGGCGACGAACCTGCCAAGGAAAAGACTCCTGCCTTGAAAGCATTTGGCAGGGATTTGACTGACCTGGCTTTAGACGACAAGCTCGATCCCGTAGTCGGGCGTGAGCACGAGATTTCCCGGGTTATCCAGACGTTGTGCCGGCGCACCAAGAACAAC
Source organism: uncultured Lentisphaeraceae bacterium (assembly GCA_964619145.1). Lineage (GTDB taxonomy): Bacteria > Verrucomicrobiota > Lentisphaeria > Oligosphaerales > Oligosphaeraceae > JAAZIZ01. Next base: position 1,389 of record CAZUCG010000440.1, read on the forward strand.
CCAGTCTTGATTGGCGAAGCAGGGGTAGGCAAAACCGCCATCGTGGAAGGACTGGCCTTGGCCATCATCAACAACAAAGTCCCAGATATTCTGCGTGATAAAAAAGTCATCGCCTTGGACCTGACATTACTTATCGCTGGAACAAAATACCGCGGACAATTCGAAGAGCGCCTAAAAGCGGTGATGGATGAAATCCGCCGCTCACAGAACATCATTTTGTTCCTGGATGAGCTGCATACCATCGTTGGGGCAGGCAGCGCTGAAGGCACTATGGATGCCTCAAACATCCTTAAACCAGCCCTGTCACGTGGCGAAATCCAATGCGTCGGCGCGACTACAATGAACGAATACCGCAAGAGTATCGAAAAAGACTCCGCGCTAGAACGGCGTTTCCAAGCCATCATTGTACAACCGCCCAACACCAGTGAGACAATCGCTATTCTGCAGGGATTGCAAAAACGCTATGAGGAATACCATCACGTAAAATATCTCCCTGAAGCCATCGTCACTGCCGTACAACTGGCCGACCGATATCTGCCAGCGCGCTTTTTCCCAGATAAGGCGATTGATGTCATTGACGAGGCAGGCGCTCGCGCCCATATCAATAGCACTAGCAGCTATCCCGATGTCTCAGCCTTGGAAAAGCGGATCGCGGAATGCCAACAGAAGAAACGCGAAGCAGCCGGCAATCAGAGTTTCGAAGAAGCCGCCGCTTATCGCGATGAAGAAAAGAAAGCCAAGGATGAGATAACGCAAATTCTCAATGCCTGGAAAGAGGACAATGTTCGTGGTGCGGCCTGCATCACCCAGGATGATATGCGCATTGTAGTCTCCAGTCTGACTGGCATCCCACTGGCACGCTTGGAAGAAAAAGAGACCAGCAAACTGCTGCGAATGGAAAAAACGCTCAACGAGCGTATCGTCGGACAAAGTAACGCCATCGGGACCATCAGCCGGGCACTGCGCCGCTCTCGCGCTGACTTGAAAGACCCACGTCGGCCAATCGGCTCATTCTTGTTCTTGGGGCCGACTGGCGTAGGCAAGACCTACCTAGCCAAAATGCTGGCCACCTTTATGTTCGGTGATCCCGACGCACTCATCCGCTTGGATATGTCTGAATATATGGAAAAATTCAGTGTCTCACGCTTAGTCGGTTCACCTCCCGGCTATGTCGGCTATGAGGAAGGCGGCCAACTCACCGAAAAAGTCCGTCGTCGGCCGTACTCGGTAGTCCTTTTCGATGAATTGGAAAAAGCGAATCCTGATGTCAGCAATATCCTATTGCAAGTATTGGAAGAAGGACAGCTGACTGACAGCTTGGGGCGGTGCGTGAGTTTCCGCAATACTATCATCGTAATGACTTCAAATATCGGCGCCGACAGCGGCAGCAAAGGCGGCTCATTGGGCTTCCGCCGCGGCGGAAGCGAAACGGATGACGACGAGTTCAACAAGATGCAGAGTACGATGCTGGAGAAAGCCAAAAAGTTCTTCCGGCCTGAATTCCTGAATCGTCTCGATGATGTGATTGTATTCCGGCAGTTGAGCAAGGAAGACATCGCTAAAGTCATCGCCTTAGAGCTGGAAAGCATCGTCCAACGCCTGA